>JBKJPI010000635.1:0-4977 GCA_046595235.1 Burkholderiales bacterium
GCGTCCCGCAGTCGAGTAGTTGATCGTGTTCGGCTGCGAGCGCGCGAGCGCGACCAGGTCTTTCACGTTCTGCACCGGTAGCGATGGATGCACGACGAGGGCAGTCGGCACGTCTGCCACGACGCCGAGCGGTGCAAAATCTTTCACGGAATCATAGTTCAGCTTCTTGATCATCGCCGGATTGATCGTGTGCGCGGCAGAGACCATGAGAACCACATAACCGTCGGGTGCAGAGCGCGCCGCGGCCTCGGTGCCGATGGTGCTGCCGGCGCCGCCGCGGTTATCGATGAGGATCTGCTGCCCGAGGAGCTCGCCCATCTTCGGCGCGAAGACGCGCGCGATGATGTCGGTGTTGCCGCCTGGCGCGAAGGGAACGATCATCCTGACCGGTTTGGTCGGATAAGCCTGCGCATGAGCCATTCCCGACCCGCCGAGTGCAATGAGGCCCGCTGCCGCGCTTGTCCATAACCGGAGTTGTCGCCGCATGAATTTCTCCTCCTTCTTTTTTGGACGCTTCGGCAGAACGCCGCGCGTGTGAAATGCTGATGAATTCGAGCGGGGACATCATACTACCAAGGGGCGGCGCTCGCGTACACGCTCCGTAACCTCCTTTCTTTGAGCCTCGTGTCGGAGGGGCAGCCCGACACGCTGCTAGAATTCAAAGTCTCTTTTGCATTAATACCGGAATACATATGGCGTCTACACGCATGAGCATCATGGGAACGCGGCACGTCGTATCCGCCGGGCACTATCTCGCAGCGCATGCGGGATTTGAAATTCTCGAAGCCGGCGGCAATGCGATCGACGCCGGCGTTGCAGCAGGCATTGCGATCGGCGTGTTGCAAACGGACAAGGTCAACTTCGGCGGCGTCGCGCCGCAGATCATCTACACCGCGAAAACCCGCAAGGTTCACTGCATCGACGGCCTCGGCGTATGGCCGAAAGCGATCACCCCCGATTATTTCCTCAAGAAGCACGGCGGAAAAATCCCGGCCGGTGTGGAGCGCTGCGTGGTCCCCGCCGCGCCTGATGCGTGGCTCACTGCGCTTGCGAACTTCGGCACGATGAGTTTCGCGGATGTGGCGTCTTCGGCGATTCGCTTCGCGTCGAAAGGTTTTCCCATGCATCCGCTCATGTCGCAGTTCCTCACTGATAACCGCGAATCATACGAGCGCTGGCCGTCGAGCCGGAAGGTGTTCCTGCCCAAGGGGCGCGTCCCGCAAACGGGTGAAGTGTTCGTGCAGTCCGAGCTCGCCCGCACGCTGCAATTCCTCGCTGACGAAGAGCGCAAGGTTGCGCGGCGCAAGGGTCGCAAAGCGGGGCTCAAGGCGGCGCGAGACGCTTTCTATAAAGGCGATATCGCACGCGAAGTCACCCGCTTCATCCAGAAAGAAGGCGGCCTCATGCGTTTCGAGGACTTCGCCGAGTACAAGGTGAGCTTCGAGCCGACGGTGCGCACCCGCTATGAGGGGATCGACCTCCACGCGTGCGGACCCTGGTCACAGGGCCCCGTCCTGCCGATGACGCTTAATATCCTCAAGAACTTCGACCTGAAGGCGATGGGTCATAATTCCGCGGATTACATTCACGTCGTCACCGAGGCTCTGAAGCTCGCCTTTTCGGATCGTCACAACTACTTCGGCGATCCGCGCTTCGTAAAGATCCCCATCGCGGGGCTTATGTCCGACAAGTATGCGACGTGGCGCCGCAGTCTCATCAGCATCGAGAAGGCATCCGAGGGGATGCCGCCTGCCGGGAATCCGCGCACGCTGCAGGAAATACAGAATCGCTGGATGCCTGAGCCGCAATCGGAAGAAGCGCCCGGCCCGGGCGACACTTCGTACCTGTGCGTGATCGACAAAGACGGCAACGCCATGTCGTGCACGCCGAGCGATGGCTCCAACATGACGCCGATCATTCCGGGTGTGGGCATCCTGTGCTCGGGGCGCGGCACCCAATCGTGGGGCGACCCCGATCATCCGTCGTCAGTTGCGCCGGGCAAGCGGCCGCGACTCACGCCGAGCCCTGCGCTTGCGTTCAGGGGCGGGAAGGCCTACATGCCTTTCGGCACGCCGGGCGGCGATGTGCAGCCGCAGGCAATGCTGCAGGTGTTCCTCAACGTCAATACGTTCGGCATGAATGCGCAGGAGGCGATTGACGCACCGCGCTTCGCAAACTACAGCTATCCAGGCTCCTTCGAACCGCATCCATACTTTCCTGGACGGCTCCATATCGAATCGCGCGTGAACGCGTCGACGCGTGACGAGCTCGCGAGCCGCGGTCACAAGGTTTACGAGTGGCCGGATTCGACATGGCTCGCCGGCGCCGTATGCACGATCGTTGCCGATCACAAGAACGGTGTTTTGCACGGCGGCGCGGACACGCGCAGGCCCGCATACGTGCTCGGCTGGTAGCAGCGTCGGTCATCTCTTCCGACGCGGGTGCATTGATACGCACATAAGCGACGTACACGAGGCGTCTCGCGTGACGAGCGCCCGGAATAATTCGAACGAGGAAGCATGAGCTCAGCAGGCAGATCCGCTATGTACACCGTGCTTATTGCGGCGCTGCTGCCGCCAGGCGCGGCGCTCGCGCAAAGCGCCGCAACTATCCCGTGAAAACCATTCGTTACATCGTCGGCTACACCCCCGGCGGAACGGCAGATATGCTCGCCCGAGCCGTCGGTCAGAAGATGACCGAAACCTGGGGTCAGCAAGTCATCGTGGAGAACCGCCCCGGCGCCGGAACCAACATCGGTACGGAAGTGGCGGTGAAAGCTCCGGCTGATGGTTACACGCTTTTCATGCCGACCGTTGCGAACGCGATCAACCCGACGCTCTATCCGAAGCTCAATTTCGATCTGATGCGCGACTTCGTCCACATCACCAATTTCGCGAAAGTGCCGGGCATTCTGGTCGTGCACCCGTCTGTGCCGGCGAAGAACGTGAAAGAGCTGATCGCGCTGGCGAAGGCACACCCGGACAAACTGCGCCACGGCTCGACCGGCATCGGCAGCCCGCATCATCTTGCGGGTGAAATTTTCAAGACCATGGCGGGTGTAAAGATGGTGCACGTGCCTTACCGCGGGGCGTCGCCGGCGCTCGTGGACGTGGTCGCCGGCCATATCGAGGTGTACTTCGGCGCGATGGTGTCGACCTTGCCGCACGCGAAGAGCGGGCGGGTGCGTGCGCTTGGCGTCACGACGTTGAAGCGTGTCGCGGCGGTTCCTGAGATCCCCACGCTGCACGAGCAGGGCCTCAGGGGCTACGAGACAGGCTCATGGTTCGGCATGTCAGTGCCAACGGGCACGCCTCGCGACATCGTCACGAAGCTGCACGGCGAAGCGGTGCGTGCGCTTGCTGTGCCGGAGCTTCGCAACCGCATGGCCGCCGAAGGCGCGGAGTTCGTTGCGGATACGCCAGAGCAGTTCACCGCTTTTCTCAGAACCGAGCTGGATAAGTGGGGGAGGGCGGTCCGCGCGTCAGGAGCAAAACCGGAAGGTTGAAGCACTTCGTGCGTCAACCGTAACGCGCGGGTGTAAACGAACAGAGGGAAACCGAAGGTCTCCCTCCGTAACCCCCCTTCCTTCGGGCGATTTCGAGAAATCGCTTCGGTGCCCTTGAGCCGGGGACCCCAGGTCAAGGCAGTCAACAAAAGATCGAGGACGACGTATGTATAAGGTTTTTGTCTCAGCGATGATTGCGGCAGTTTCGATGGTGCCGGCAGCGGTATGCGCGCAGGCGTATCCGGATCGGCCGGTGCGGCTGGTCGTCGGTTTTCCGCCGGGCGGGGCGGCGGACATCCTCGGGCGCATTGTCGCTCAGCAGCTGTCGACCGGCCTTGGGCAGCAGGTAGTCGTCGACAATCGTGGCGGGGCGGGGGGGCTCATCGCGACCGAGATCGCGGCGCGTGCAAACCCGGACGGATACACGTTCCTTTTCGCATCGCTCCCGCATGTCATCAATCCCCACCTCTACAACAAGGTCTCGTATGACGCGCTGAAGGATTTCACTCCGGTCATCCAGTTCGTCTCGGTACCGCTCATGATGGCGGCGGGCGCGTCGTTGCCGGCGAAGACGGTGAAGGAAGTCATCGCGGCTGCACGTGCCAAACCCAATGCGCTCAACTACGGGTCGGGCGGCAGCGGATCGTCGAGTCATCTCGCGATGGAGTTTTTCAGGTCACTTACGCGCTTGGAAATGACACATGTTCCGTACAAGGGCACGGGGCCGCTGATCACCGACATGCTCGGCGGTCAGGTTGCCCTCACGATTGCGAGCGCAGTGCCGCTTACACCTCAGGTCAAGGCAGGGAAGCTCCGCGCGCTTGGTGTCACGGGTCCGAAACGCTCGGGCGCGTCTCCCGACGCCCCCGCAATCATCGAGAGCGTGCCCGGTTATGAGGTGGTGAACTGGTTCGGGGTGATTGCGCCGGCACGCACGCCGCCAGCGATCATCAGGCGCGTGAATGCGGAGCTCAACAAGGCTCTGCAATCACCGGAGCTCGTGAAGGTTCTCAATGCCCAGACTGCGGAAGCCGCCGGTGGCACGCCTGAAGGATTCGGAAGCGTAATCCGGGCGGACTACTCCAAGTGGCAGAAGGTGGTGAAGCAGTCGGGCGCGCGCGTCGACTAGCAGGCTCACGTGTTCTTCTCCGATCCTCGCCGGTATGGGTCTGGTGACCCGCAGGACCCGTTGCTCGAATGCGCCCGGGAGAACGGTCACGCCGCCGAGCTGACGGGCTCGATGCGAGCGCTCGCGGCGTCAGGCCGCGACGACGAAATCAACGCAATACTCGCAGCGGCGCCATCCCAGCCCGTCTACGCACGCCTCTGGCGCGCGCTCTGCACCGCGGTTGAAAAACCCGCAGCGGGCACGGCAGGCGTAACGGCTCGCGTGTTTGCGATGCCGTGGATCATCGTCTGCGGCGCGAGCTCGGCGACGACGGTCTCTTGTGTTCTTCCGGCAATCGAGGAAG
>JBKJPI010000269.1:0-2613 GCA_046595235.1 Burkholderiales bacterium
CTGAATCGCGGGCGAAGCCCGCCGATTCGAGCTTGAAACTGCTACGAAACGCCGATTGGTAGGCATACTCGTCGTTTCTTCGTTGCACTTTCCGCACCAAAGGCGCCCGGCCGCCCGAAGCCTTTGGTGCTGGCTGCTTCTCGGCCGAAAGTAGATTTTTACTTTCGGACGTTTTGTTAGGCGCCGGGCCGCCCCAAGCCTGAAGTTCTAACTTGCCGTTCCGGCCGAAAGTAGGGGTGCACTTTCGGACGTAGTATCTTCACGGCCGCAACAGGATCTTCCCCGTGTGTCCCGCGCTTTCCATCATGGCATGCGCCTTCGCAGCTTCGCCGAGCGGCAGTGTGCAATGCGTTACGACACGGATACGTCCGCTCGCGATATGCGGCCACACCTGCGCTTCGAGCTCGGATGCGATTCTTGCCTTGAATGCCGGCGGCCGCGTGCGCAAGGTCGATCCTGTGTAAGTCAGCCGTTTCAGCATGATTGGCATCAGGTTTACTTCCACTTTCGACCCGAGCGCGAATGCGAGCTGAATGATGCGCGCATCGTGTGATGCCGCCTTGAAGTTGCGCTCTATGTTGGGGCCGCCGACGATATCGAGGATCACGTTTGCGCCCCCGGCTTCGCGCACTGCCTCCACGAAATCTTCCTGCTTGTAGTCGACGACGCGGTCCGCGCCCAGATCGCGGCAGATCTGCACGCGAGCCTCGGGGCTATCGGTTGCGATGACTTTCGCGCCGAACGCTTTTCCCAGCTGAATTGCGGTCGTGCCGATGCCGCCGGCGCCGCCGTGCACGAGGAACGTCTCGCCTGATTTCAGTGCCGCGCCGATGAAGACGTTGCTCCAGACTGTGAAGAACGTTTCCGGGAGACCTGCAGCGTCTACAACGTCCACGCCTTTCGGTATGGCCAGGCAGACGGAGGCATCCGCGACACAATATTCCGCGTAGCCGCCGCCGTTGGTGAGCGCCGTAACAGTGTCGCCGATTTTCCAGCGGGCCGATTCGCTGCCGGCCGCGACGACTTCGCCAGACACTTCCAGTCCAGGAAGATCGGAAGCGTCTTTAGGCGCGGGGTAGAGCCCTTTGCGCTGCATGAGGTCAGGCCCGTTGACACCCGCCGCAGCGACCTTGATCAGCACTTCGTTTTTTCCAGGCTTTGGCACCGGACGCTGAGTGGCCTTCAGAACGTCGGGCCCACCGGGTGCGGAGATCTCGACTGCGTTCATGGTGTCGGGCAAGTTCATGATGATCCTTCGTCGCGCTGTGATGTTCTGCAAGTGGCGGATTATAGGCGGACCGATAGAAGCATGAGAAACTTGTGACTAGCGTCCGAAAGTGCAAACCTACTTTCGGCCGGGAAAAAGTTAGCACGTCAGGCTTGGGGCGGCCCGGCGCCTGAAGTGCTGAAAGAGCACGAAGAAACCTTGGCAGATCGACCGCTCGGTGTTTCGTAGCAGTTTCAGGCTGAATCGGCGGGCTTGGCCCGCGATTCAGTTCAAATTGAATCGACGCAAAGTAGGTGTGCACTTTGCGGCGGGGAGTTCAATCGACGCAAAGTAGGTGTGCACTTTGCGGCGCGATTTTTTTGCGGGATGCTTAAAGAATGAAGATCACTGCAGTGCGCGCACACGCGTTGTCCGCGCCGCTCGAGCAGGTGCTGTGGACGGCGCAGGAAGCACTGAAGGATTCGAGCATGATCCTGGTCGAGGTCGAAACCGACGAGGGTCTCAGCGGCTATGGCGAAATCAAGGGCGCCCCGCTGAAGTCGATCGTTGAATGGACGCTGCGCCTGGGCGAATTCATCACGGACGCCGACCCCCTCGCGCACGAAATCATCTGGAACAGGCTTTTCAACCTGACCGTGCCGCGGCCCCGCGCGATGTTCGGCGATGACGGCGTCTTTCCGCCGGTTCCACGCAGCAGCCGCCCGCAGGTGATGGCCGCGATCGGCGGTATCGACATCGCGTTGTGGGATCTGAAGGGCAAAGCCGCCGGGATGCCGGTGTATAAGTTGCTCGGCGGCGAGCAGCGCCCGATCTTCACTTACGCGACCGGCGGCTATTATCCGCGCGATGCAACAGTGGATGGAGCCGCCAGGGAGATGGCGGAATTCGTTGCGAAGGGCTATCGCGCGGTAAAGCTCAAGACCGGAGGCTTCAGCGTCGAGGAAGAAATTGAGCGCGTCGCTGCCGTCAGGAACGCGATCGGAAGTGCGACGCTCCTCATGATCGACAACAATGCAGCTTATGGTCTCAACGACTGCGTACGATTTTCGCGCGGCATCGAACGCTATGACATCACCTGGCTCGAAGAGCCGCTGCACTGGTATCTACAGCCGCGCGATTACGTGCAGCTGGCTGCTGAGACGCGCATTCCGCTTTCACATGGCGAGCGCGAGATCCATCGCTTCACCGTGCGCGACTTTATCGTTTGCGGTGCGATCAAGTACCTGCAGTTCGATTCGACGCGTGCGGCAGGTTTCACCGAAGCGTTACGCGTAGCCCAGCTCGCCGAGCAGCACGGCGTCTTCGTCGTGCCGCATCATTCGCCCGAAATTCACGGGCACCTCGTCGCCGCGATGCCCGAAGTCGGCTACTGCGTGGAATCGCAC
>JBKJPI010000315.1:0-7755 GCA_046595235.1 Burkholderiales bacterium
CGACGGAAACGGCACCTGCGCGCCGAGAGACGCCTGCACTTCGCTCGGCATCGCCGCCAGCATCGGTGTCTCAAAAATTCCGGGCGCGATGGTCATCACGCGAATCCCGAAGCGCGCGAGCTCGCGAGCGACCGGCAGGGTCATTCCCGCGACACCCGCCTTGGACGCGCTGTACGCCGCCTGCCCGATCTGCCTTCGAAGGCGGCAACGGAGGCCGTGTTGACGATCACCCCGCGTCCGCCGTCGGCATCCGGGCTGTTCCCGGACATCACCTGTGCTGCGAGGCGGATCACGTTGAACGTGCCGATGAGATTGATTTCTATCGTGCGCCTGAAGGCATCGAGGCCATGCGGGCCGGTCTTTCCAAGTACGCGTTCCGCTGGGGCGACGCCTGCACAGTTGATTGCGCCATGAATGGCGCCGAAGCGCGCCGACGCAGCGCCTATTGCTTTAACGACTGAAGGTTCGTCCCTGACGTCCGTTTCGACGAAGCACGCCTGAGCGCCGATCTCCGATGCAACAGCCTCGCCTGCAGACACGTTGACGTCGAGCACGGCCACGCGGGCACCCGCGGCGGCGAGGCGCCGGGCCGTGGCTGCACCGAGCCCCGAGCCGCCACCTGTGACAAGAAACGTTCGATCGCGAATGGCCATTGCCGCGAACGCTTCAGCGAGGATTATTCACGAAGACTTTCATGAATAAAGATTAGCAGACCATCCGCTCGCAACTGGCGGCGAGATCGCACGGTTTAGGGCTCTATTTCTCCGCGTCACCCGGCCGGACTGTGACGTACGACCCTGGCGCGTCCTCGATCGCCGGCAAAGCGCCGGCGCCGGGCACGCGCGCCGTCACCCGCGCGCCGCCATGGCCCACAATCCAGCGTTGCCAGTCCGGCCACCACGAGCCCTCGCCCTGCGTAGCCGACGAACGCCACACATCCGGGTCTTCCGTCAGCACTTCGTGCGTCCAGTAGCCGTATTTTTGTGCGGCTGGCGGGTTGATGATTCCGGCGATGTGCCCTGACCCGCCGAGAACGAACCTCAACGGGCCCTTGAAGAGCCGCGCACCCGCGTAACACGACTTCCACGGCGCGATGTGATCGTCGAGCGTCGAAATGAAGTAGAGCGGCACCTCGACCTTCTTCAGGTCGATCGGGGTCCCGTTGAGCACGAGCGCACCCGGTTGAGACAGGAGATTGCGCAGATACATGTTGCGCAGATAGTAACTATGCATCGCCGCGGGCATGCGCGTCGAGTCGGCGTTCCAGTACAGCAGGTCGAAAGGAAACGGATTGCGGCCGAGCAGATAGTTGTTGACCACGAAGGACCAGATGAGATCGTTCGCGCGCAGCATGTTGAAGGTGGTCGCCATCTCGGAGCCTTCGAGAAAGCCGCGCTCCCCCATGCGCTTTTCCAGCGCCTGCACCTGGCCTTCGTCGATGAAGACTTCGAGCTCTCCGCCATTCTCGAAATCGACCAGCGTCGCCAGAAACGTCGCGCTTGCAACACGCGTATCGCCTTTCGCTGCAAGGTGTCCGAGCGCGGTGGCCAGCAGCGTACCGCCGAGGCAGAAACCGACCACGTTCACTTCGCGCTCGCCCGTTGCGCGTTCGATCGCCTCGAGCGCCGCGAGCGGACCGTCGTTCAGATAATCCTCAAAAGTCTTGGCGGCGAACCTTGCGTCCGGATTGACCCACGACACCATGAACACGGTGTGCCCTTCGCCGACCGCCCACTTCACGAACGAATTCTTTTCCGCGAGATCGAGTATGTAGTACTTGTTGATCCAGGGCGGAATGACGCGAAGCGGACGCGCGAATACCTGCTCTGTCGCGGGTGCGTACTGGATGAGCTGCATCAGGTCGTTCTGAAAAACGACCTTGCCGGGGGTCACCGCAAGGTTTTTGCCGACTTCGAACGCGGCTTCGTCGGTCATCCGCAGCTTTGGGCTGCTGCCATCGCTGCGCGAAAGATCGTCGAGGAGATTCGAAAAACCTTTGAGCAGGTTCTGCCCACCACTGGCTACGGTTTCGCGCAGCACTTCCGGATTGGTCATCACGAAATTCGACGGCGAAAGCGCGTCGATGTACTGGCGGGTGTAAAAATCCACTTTGCGCGCAGTCTGCTCGTCGAGTCCCTTCACACCGGAAAGTGACTCGTGCAGATGCCGCGCCGCGATGAGATACGACTGCTTGATGTAGTCGTAAACGAAGTTCTGCTGCCAGTCATCGTGCTTGAAGCGCCGGTCGCCGCGAGCGACTTCCGCAACCGGGGGTGAATTCTGCCCCATCAGCTTCAGCATCGAGCTCTGCCACAAAGACCAGTAGTCCTGCCAGAGCTTCGCCTGCGCGCCGGCAATCCGCATGGGATCGCTCAACACCCGCGTCCATGCTTCGAAAAACGCCTTGTTGATGCCGAGGTCGTCCGAGCCGGACGTCGAGGTCGCGGCACGCGAATTGGCGAACCGCGTGAGAAGCTCACCGCTCCTCGCCGCGATATCGGCATAAAGCTTCGCGACTTCTGCGGAATCCAGCCTGGTGCTGCGCTCTTCCTGCTGACTGCCCATTGCCCGATCCTTTGTTTTTTCCGTCACGCGCATCTATTGACGTTTACGTAAAGGCGAGACTAAGATATCAAGCGACTGATTCTACGTGACTATATTGCACGGCACAATGACAAACACATACACGATCAGCGATCTCGCCCGGGAGTTCGAAGTGACCACCCGCACGATCCGTCATTATGAGGATCAAGGGCTCATCTGTCCTGCACGGGAAGGCACCAATCGCGTATTCAGCGGTCGTGATCGCGTGCGACTGAAGCTCGCATTGCGAGGGAAGCGTCTGGGCTTTTCGCTCCAGGAAATCCGTGAGTTGTTCGACCTCTATGACGTTTCCCAGGATGAGCGGAATCAACTCGAGCTGTTCCTCGACAAGCTCGACCGCCGGAGGACGCTACTCGTGCAACAGCGCGAAGATATCGAGGTGATGCTCAGCGAGGTCGATTTTTTTGCGGCGCAATGCCGCAGGCTGCTGACTCAGACACCGAAGGCCGCATGACTTCCGTGCACGTTAACGTCAAGCTTCCTGTATGACTTCATTCGATTTCGGCCTCGGCGAGACCATCGAGATGCTCCGTGCAACCGTGCGAGCGTTTGCCTCAGCCGAAATCGCGCCGCGCGCCGCCGAGATCGACCGCTCGAACGAATTTCCCCGGGACCTGTGGCCAAAGCTGGGCGCCCTCGGCCTGCTTGGCATTACGGTGGAAGAAGCAGCGGGCGGCAGCGGCATGGGTTACCTCGCGCACGTCGTTGCGATGGAGGAGCTCTCGCGCGCCTCGGCTTCGGTGGCACTTTCGTATGGCGCGCACTCGAATCTCTGCGTCAATCAGATCCGGCGGCACGGCACGCCCGACCAGAAGCGCGCCTATCTGCCGGCCCTCATTTCCGGCGAGCACGTCGGCGCCCTTGCGATGAGCGAAGCCGGCGCCGGCTCTGACGTGGTGAGTCTCGGCCTCAAGGCCGAGAAGCGTAGCGACCGCTACGTTCTCGACGGCACCAAGATGTGGATCACGAACGGTCCCGACGCGGATGTTCTCGTGGTGTATGCCAAAACCGACGCGAACGCTCACGCGCGGGGCATCACTGCATTCATCGTCGAGCGCAGCTTCGCGGGCTTCTCGGCCTCGCCGAAGCTCGACAAGCTCGGCATGCGCGGGTCGAACACGAGCGAGCTCGTTTTCAGCGGCTGCGAAGTTCCCGCCGCCAACGTCCTGGGGCGCGAAGGCGGCGGTGTGGAAGTCCTGATGAGCGGGCTCGATTACGAACGTGCAGTGCTGGCGGGCGGGCCGCTCGGCATCATGCGAGCGTGTCTCGATGCCGTCCTCCCCTACGTTCAGGAGCGCACGCAGTTCGGGGCCCCGATCGGGTCCTTCCAGCTCATGCAGGGGAAGCTCGCCGACATGTATACGACGCTCTGCGCATCTGCGGCGTATGTCTATGCCGTAGCGCGCGCGTGCGACGAAGGCCGCGGCTCCCGCAAGGATTCTGCCGGTGCCATACTCTATGCGGCAGAGCGCGCGACATGGATGGCGCTCGAAGCAATCCAGGCGCTCGGGGCGATGGGTTACATGAATGAAAGTCCCACCGGCCGTCTCCTCCGTGACGCCAAGCTCTATGAGAGCGGCGCGGGCACGTCCGAAATCCGCCGCTGGCTGATCGGAAGGGCGCTGTTCGAAGGCAGCGAATGACACTCAGAACGCCCCTTTGCGAGCTCCTGGGAATGGACCTGCCCGTGATCCAGGCGCCGATGGCCGGGGGCGTGACCACGCCCGGGCTCGTCGCTGAAGTCTGCAAAGCAGGCGCACTCGGCTCGTTCGGATTTGCCTACACGCAGCCCGAAGCGATGCAGCGCGATGCGGAGCTCGTGCGCGAGCGAACGAAAGCGCCTTTCAATCTGAACCTCTTCGCGGCCAAGGCGATCGGCGCGATCGAAGACGAAGAGCAGCGTGCCGCAATCGACGCCGTAGCGCCGTACTTCGACGAGCTTCAACTTACGCGGCCGCAGCCGTTACGCGCGCCTTTCGCACCCGACCCCAACGCCCAGCTCGCAGCAATCGAAGCCATCCGCCCGGCTGTGTTCACTTTCCACCTGGGGGATTTCGAAACAGCGCGCCTCGCGCGTCTTCGCGCGCAGGGTATTCGCATCGGGGGAAGCGCCACGTGCGTCGCGGAAGCAAAGCATCTCGAAACCCTCGGCGTCGACTTTATCGTGGCTCAGGGCACCGAAGCGGGAGGGCATCGCGGAACCTACATGCGCGATCCTTACGAAGCCATGACCGGAACGCTCGCGCTGGTTCGCCTTATCGTGCGTGCGGTTCGCATACCGGTCGTTGCGGCCGGAGGCATCATGGATGGCGCGGGCATCGCCGCCGCCCTGGCGCTCGGCGCCGAAGCCGCTCAGTTGGGAACAGCTTTCGTAACCTGCCACGAAAGCGGTGCATCCCGCGTGCACAAGGCGGCGATCCTCGGTGCACGGGACGACGACACCCTGATCACCGAAAAATTTTCCGGCAAGCCCGCGCGGGGAATCGTAAATCGATACATGCGTGAGATGCGGGACGCGCCGACGCTCCCTTTCCCTGCGCAGAACACGCTCACCGCACCGCTGCGGGCAGCCGCCGCCAAAGCGGGTTCAAGTGATTTCCCCTCGCTCTGGTCCGGTCAGGCTGCGGCCCTTGCGCGCGAGCTTCCTGCCGCCGAACTCGTGACGACCTTGCGTGATGAGACGCTGGCCGCGCTGACGCGGCTCAGCGCGCTCAGAGGCTGAGCGCCCGTATGACATCCGATCCTGTAGTCATGGTGTCCGCAGCACGCACGCCTATGGGTGCATTTCAGGGGGCGCTTAAGTCGCTGGCCGCAGATGCGCTCGGGGCCGCCGCGATCCGCGCAGCCGTGGTGCGTTCCGGCGTTGCAGCCGAAGACGTGGACGAAGTCATCATGGGCAACGTTCTCCCGGCCGGCGTGGGGCAGGCGCCTGCGCGGCAGGCTTCGCGTGGCGCAGGGCTTCCCGACGCGACCGGATGCACGACGATCAACAAGGTGTGCGGCTCCGGAATGAAAGCGGCGATGCTTGCCGTCGACATGATCACCCTCGGCACGAACCGGATCATGGTGACGGGCGGCATGGAAAGCATGTCCAACGCGCCTTATCTTCTGCCGAAAGCGCGTGGAGGCTTTCGCCTCGGGCACGGAGAAATCAAGGACCACATGTTTCTCGACGGGCTCGAGGATGCCTACGATCCCGGCCGGTTGATGGGCACCTACGCCGAAGACACCGCCGCCCGGTACGGCTTTACGCGGGAAGCGCAGGACCGCTACGCGATCGACTCGCTTGCACGCGCACAGGATGCGGTGCGCTCGGGCCGGTTCCGCACAGAAATCGTGCCGGTCACCGCAGGCGGCGGGCCGGTGCAGGATGACGAGCAGCCGTTGAAAGGGAACGCCGAGCGCATTCCCCAGCTGAAGGCCGCCTTCCGCAAGGACGGCACGGTGACCGCCGCTAACTCGAGCTCGATTTCCGACGGCGGCGCTGCGATGGTGCTGATGCGCATGTCCGAGGCAGAGCGTCGCGGGCTGAAGCCGCTCGCACGCATCGTCGGGCACGCCACACATTCGCAGGCGCCGGCCTGGTTCACGACCGCGCCCATCGATGCGGTAAGAAAGCTTTACGAAAAGACAGGCTGGAGCGCCGGCACGACCGACCTTTTCGAAATCAACGAAGCCTTCGCCGTTGTGGCGATGGCGGCGATTCAGGATCTCGGCCTTGCGCGGGACCGCGTCAATGTGAACGGCGGCGCCTGCGCGCTCGGTCATCCGCTCGGCGCCTCGGGTGCACGCATCATCGTCACGCTGGTTCATGCGCTCGAACAGCGCGGTTTGAGACGCGGTATCGCCGCGCTGTGCATCGGCGGCGGCGAAGCGACTGCGATGGCGATCGAAAGAGTCACCTGAACGCGTGACGGGCGCCCCGCACTGCGAGGCGAGTCTACCTAACAGGCAGTACGCAAAGGGGGCAGCAGTGACCGAGTCGATCGATGGGTTCGAAGAAGCGATTGATTTCTACTTCGATTTTTCGTCGCCTTACGGCTACTTCGCAGCCAGCAGGATCGAGGACATCGCCGCACGGCACGGCCGCTCGGTCACATGGCGCCCGATTCTCCTCGGTGCGGTATTCAAGGTAACGGGCCAGCAGCCCCTGACAACGATCCCGATCAAAGGTGCGTATGCCAGACACGACGTCGAACGCACCGCGCGCCTCTTCGGACTGGCGTTCAGGTTACCCACTAAATTTCCCATCGGCAGCACTGCCGCATGCCGTGCGTTCTATGCGTTGAGCGATTCCGAGCCGCAGCTTGCGAAGCAGCTCGCCCTGGCACTCTATGCTGCATACTTTGGCGAAAATCGCGACATCTCGACGCCCGAGGTGACGCTCGACGTCGCTGCCGAGCTCGGCATCGCACGCGACGACCTCGCGCGCAGCCTGAATGAGCCCGCACTGAAGGACCGCGTCCGCGGCGAGATCGATGACGCGATTGCGATCGGCGTGTTCGGCTCTCCTTATTTCATCATCGACGGCGAAGCGTTCTGGGGCTGCGACAGGCTCGACCAGATGGAACGATGGATGTCGACCGGAGGATGGTAGCCCTGAGCGTGCGCGGCAATGAAAACGTCAACCCGCGTCGGAGCTTTTCGTGACTGTTATCCGCTCGAAGCTCGACACAGCCAGTACGGCGTTCGTCGCGGCGGCGGAGTCGATGCGCGCGCGCGTTTCCGAGTTCGAGTCACGACTCGCCGAGTCGCGACAGGGCGGCGGGCCCGCCGCCCGCGAGCGGCACGTCGCCCGGGGCAAGCTTCTGCCGCGTGACCGCGTCTTCGGTCTGCTCGATCCGCACACGCCTTTTCTCGAGCTTTCACCGCTTGCGGCGAGCGGCGTGTACGATGAAGCGGTTCCGGCCGCAGGACTCATCACGGGCGTCGGCACCGTCAGCGGACAGCGCTGCGTGATCGTGGCTAACGACGCAACTGTCAAAGGCGGCACGTACTTTCCGCTCACGGTGAAAAAGCATCTTCGCGCGCAGGAAATCGCAGCGGAGAACCACCTTCCTTGTATTTACCTCGTCGATTCAGGCGGCGCGCATCTGCCGAGCCAGGACGAAGTATTCCCGGATCGCGATCATTTCGGTCGGATTTTCTACA
>JBKJPI010000350.1:0-3483 GCA_046595235.1 Burkholderiales bacterium
CGCAACCGCGGTGTACCTCGCGGTGCATGGCTATGCTGATCGCAGGTCCCCGCCTGACATATCGCTGCGTGCCGAGTCGGTCGTCGAGCTGCGTAACGGATACCTCGTATCTGTGCAGGCTGTAAACATCGGCGGTAAGACCGCAGGCGCCGTAACGGTCGAGGGCGTGCTCGGGAATGCGTCCGGCGTAGCCGAGACGAGCCAGATGACGTTTCAGTATCTGCCGCCAAATTCGCCGCGCACCGGCGGTCTCTTCTTCACGAAAGACCCGAGGCAGTTCAAGCTGACCTTGAGACCCACAGGCTACGAAGCCCCCTGAAGGCCTGCAGCGCGCGGACCTGACGGGGGCGATTCTCGAGGGCGCCGATCTTCGCGGGGCAGACCTGAGCGGGGCGCTGCTGCAAAACGCGCAGCTGCACGATGCGGATCTCACCGGCGCGATCCTGGGAGAAGTGGATTATCGCGGCGTCAGCGTACGGGGCTGCCGCGGCTGTCCGAAATCCTGGAGGCGGGCCGCGTCTCAGCGATAAGGCGAGGCCTCGTAGCTGCGTTTGGTACTCGAGTTGTTACTCGACTTTGAGCAGACCCGCTTTCACCAGCCGCTGTACTTTTGCGGCTTCCTTTCTGACGAACGCGTCGAAGGCTTCCGGTTTGCCGCCTTCGACTTCGAGTCCGAGCTGATCGAGCCGCTGCTTTACATCGGGCAGCGCAAGAATTCTGTTTACCTGGCCGTTCAGCTTGTCGACGATCTCGCGGGGGAGCTTTGGCGGACCCGACATGCCGAACCAGACGATGGCCTCAGCATCCTTGATTCCCGATTCCGCAAGCGTCGGCACATCGGGAAGCAGCGGACTGCGCTTGGCGCTCGCAAGACCGACCACCTTGACGCGCCCGGCTTTGATTTGCGCTTCGGCGCTCACGGTCGTCGTGTGCATCACTTGGATCTGGCCGCTCATCGTATCGGTGATCGCCGGCGCCGAGCCCTTGTAAGGCACATGCACCACGTCCGCACCCGTCGCCGCCTGAAAGAGTGCGAGCCCGATGTGAAGGCTGCTGCCGTTACCGGACGAGCCCCAGGTAAGCTTGCCGGGGTTCGACTTCGCATACGCGAGCAGCTCTTTCGGATTGTTAGGGGGAAACTTCGGGTTCGCGAGAATCAGCAGCGGTGCATAACCGATGTAGACGATGTTGGTAAAGTCGTCGACCTTGTAGAGCGGCTTTCTGAGAAGTGACGGCGTATTGACGCTCGGCCCCGGGTTCGCCAGTAACAGGGTATAGCCGTCGGGCACGGCTTTCGCGACTGTGTCAGCGCCGAGCGAGCCGCCGGCGCCGGGCCGGTTGTCGATTACGACCTGCTGGCCCCACGCTTCGCTCAGCTTCTGACCGACGAGGCGCGCGATGATGTCGTTCGATGCCCCGGGCGTAAACGGGACGACCCAGCGCACGGGCCGGCTGGGGTAGCCTGCCGCGGCGTCGGTTTGGGCCGCCGTAGCGCTGGTTGTGCATGCAATGGCTGCACAGGCTATTGCAGTGAGGTAACTGGTTTTGCGCTTCATGTATTTCTCCTCGTTATCGTTATGGGCAGTGCAGGCGCCGCATCCGCGACTATTCCGCGCTACGTCCCAACGCCTCGGGGTTGATGACGTTGACCGGCTTGCCCGCTGCGAACGCGAGGACCTGGCCGAATGATGCGTCGAACTGCGACTCGTAACCGTCACGCTCGACGTACCCGATATGAGGCGTCGCGACCACATTGTCCATCTGCACCAGCGGGTGACCGGCGTTGACTACGGGCTCGTCTTCGAAGACGTCGACCGCAGCCAGTCCGGGTCTGCCCTGCCTCAGCGTTTCAACAAGTGCGCCTGGCGCGATGAGGCCCGCGCGGCTGGTGTTCACGATGAGAGCGGTGGCTTTCATACGCGCGAGATCAGCGGCCTTCACGATGCCCCGCGTTTCCGGCGTGAGGCGCAGGTGCAGCGACACCACGTCGTTCTCTTCGAAAAATGCTTCACGGCTCGATGCCACTGCAATGCCATCAGCGCGCGCCCGCTCGTTCGAGCCGCCCCTGCCGAGCACCGAAACGTTCATCCCGAAGGCGCGGCCATACCCCGCCACCGTGGCGCCAATGCGGCCGTAGCCATAGATGCCGAGGTTGCGCCCACGCAGGCCCATCCCTACAGACGACTGCCAGCCGCCCGCTTTGAGGGCAGCAACTTCCTGTGGAATACGCCGCATCGCCGCTATGACAAGCCCCCACGTGAGCTCGGCCGTCGCGAACGATGGCTTGCCCGGATGCATGTCCGACGACAGGACGATGCCGCGTTTCGTCAGCGCATCGACATCGATGTGCGGATAAACGCTGCGCTGGCTCACGATCCTGAGCTTGTCGAGCCGCTCGATGAGCGGCGCGCGTATCGGCGTCCGCTCTCGAATCAGCACCAGCGCTTCGGTGTTCTTCAGCCGCTCTGCAAGGATGTCGATGTCCTTGGTGTGGTCGTTCCAGATCGTGACGTTGTGCCCTTCGAGCTTTTTATATGCTTCGAGCGAGCGAACAACGTTCTGGTAGTCGTCGAGGATGGTGATGTTCATCTGATCGACCTCTGCTTTTTCAAAACCTGCTTTACGCTGTGAAGCGCGTGCCCTGCGTACGTCCTCGGGAGGTGCTTGATCAGTGCGTCATCGAATAGGCCGGATGCCATGGTGCTCCCTTCATGAATTGCGGATCGTCATGAACCTGACTGACAGCGGCTGCTCTGACATTCAGAATCCGAAAAGCTTCACTGGATTGTCCGCGAGAACCTTACGGCGGATGCCTTCGTCCGGAATCCATTCGCCGAGCAGATTGAAAAGCCTGACGCTGCCAACCTTGTCCGCGAACGAAAGATGCGGATGGTCGGTGCCCCAGATGAGCCGATCGGGGACGACGTCGGTGAGTGCGCGCACCATCTGCGTCGAACCCGCGAACGCGGGCGCTTCGGCGAAGCGGTAAGGACCTGTGAGCTTCAGCCAGCAGCGGCCGTTCTTTGCGAGATCGATCATATCCTCGAAGCCCGACTGATCCGGGCCGTCCTTCGCCAGAAACATACCGATGTGGCACAGGATGTAATCCATCTCGAGTTTGGACATGAGCGGCATCATCTCGCGCGTAAGCCAGGCCGGCCCGAGGAACTCGAGTATCCAGCCGAGTCCTTTCGTGCGGCGCTCGAGGATGCGCACACGGCCCTCCAGCGCCTTTACACGTCCGGCGTCGTACGGCGCGACCGGTGAGGTGTTGATGCGCACCCCACGAATGCCCTGCGCATGCAGCGATTCGATCAGGGCGTCCGGCGCGTTCTCGTCGATGTCTCCGATGCCGCGGCATGGCACCTTCACCTGAGCCATCGATTCGAGCATGTAGGTATTGTCGGTACCGTAAGCACTCGGCTGCACGAACACCATGCGCTCGATGCCGAGCTTCTCCGCAAGTGACACGTAGTCGTCGAG
>JBKJPI010000539.1:0-4198 GCA_046595235.1 Burkholderiales bacterium
TCGAATTCGAGAAAACCGTGCTGCGGCCGCAACCGCCTGATTTGCCTGCCCTTTGCCCACTCGGGCAAAGCCGCGAGCTCGTCCTCGAGCTTGCAGTTCCATGACCTCACGAGATCAGTTGTGTTTGCGTTTGGCGGCGGCGGTGACAGCGGGGTGTCCTCCCCGTAACGACCGTAATACGCCTGCCACTTCGGTTCGGCTGGCCAGTTCGCGGGTTCCCCTACGGGTCTGGCGTAACGGACATACCCGCCGTCCGCACAGGGGCCGCCTAAATGTACCGCTCCACGATCACTGAGCTGCCGGGTCAAAGGTCGGTACTCGAAGAACGTCGCGGTATGCGTAGGCTTCAGTCCCGGCCGCAACTCGTCGGGAACGCCTTGCGAACCGCCAAAGCCACCGAAAATCACGCGGTCGTCGTCCAGCCAGTAGACACCGGTGTATGGCGAAAGATAAGTGCCGGTGTCGACGACGCTCAGAGCGTAAGCGGCGCCCGTGAATGCGAGCAACCCTGTCAGGACGGCACGCCGGAAAGCGATTGAGAAGGCGCGCGGAGACTTCACTAGCAACGCACCCGCGCGATACCACGTGCGCACGCTGCATACTCTCGCGTCGACAGGCGTCCGGCTGGTGACCATAGTTATTTCGGTGCGGTTGTTCGGTGCAACGTCCTCTCCTCCGATTCATCGCTCACCCAGAGTTTCCGTTGTTAGAAACACGAAGTAGATGACCGCAGCGACAGCGCCGATCATCGCGCCTACTAACAACTTCCTTGATCGGCTCATGACTACCGAACCATTGAATGCCGTCTAGACCCACTGTCGCTGCCGGATTCATCGACCCTCTCCGGTGATGATGCGTGTCCGATCACGGGCAGCGCACTTGTGCAGTCCTGCGTTACCCAGAACAAATCGAAGTGCGCCGATACCAATATATTCCCCGACTCTCGCCGTCGCAAATCTCACGAAACGATAGAATTTCAGGATTCCGCCGGGACCTGAGCGCATTCGCATTCACGCAAAAGGCAAAGACAATCGCGGATGGCTCTGAAAGCATGAACAAGATTTTTCTGAACACCGTCGGCGTGCTCTTGGCCCTGCCCGCAGCGGCGAGCGCCTTTGCGCAAGCGGAGCGCCCGATGCTGCCCGCGCTTTCACGGAGTCAGCCTGCCTGGCAACCCAGTCCCGCCTCACGCTGGCAGGTCCAATACGAAGGCACCCCCACACTCAATATCGAAGCCGACGTCTTTGCGTTGGACATGTTCGATACATCCGCGTCCACGATCGCCACGTTGAAGAAGCGTGGCAAGCGCGTCGTCTGCTACCTCAACGCAGGCGCATATGAAAAGTGGCGGCCGGACGCCAGACGCTTTCCGCGGGAAGTTCTAGGAAACGACATGGCCGACTGGCCAGGCGAACGCTGGCTCGACATACGACGAATGGATTTACTGCAGCCCATCATGGCCGCGCGACTCGATCTCTGTCGCAAGCGGGGCTTCGACGGCGTCATCTTCGACAACGTCAATTCGTACCTCAACCCGACGGGTTTCCCGCTGACGCCCGCGGACCAGCTGCGCTACAGCGCGTGGCTCGGTAACGAAGCGCGTGCGCGGGGCCTTGCTGCCGGGATGAACAACAACTCAGAGCAGGCGCGGGAGCTGGAGCCCTATTTCGACTGGGCGCAGGCGGAGAGTTGTTTCGAGGAAGGCTGGTGCAAGGACTTCAAGCCGTTCACGGACGCGAAGAAGCCGGTGCTCGCGATCGAATACCTGCCTTCGAAGCACGATCTTAAAACGCTCTGCACAGCCGCCGCAGCGCTGCAGGTCACCGTAATCGTGAAGCGTCGGAACCTCGACGCCTTTCGACAGGACTGCGGCGGCCGCCGCACTGCCGGGTAGAAAGCGGGGCGATGCGTGCCGCTCGGAGGCCGTACGTGGCAATCGGCGACCCGCTGTTAGCGGACGTCGCCGATCAAGGCCGGGTGTTTAAACCAGCGTGCCGAATGAGTGCAGCCGGCTGAAGCCGGCCGCGGGTGCTGCTACTACTACTTGCTGGACGACGAAGACGCGCCGCCGGGGCCGCTCGATGCTGCCGAACCGCCGCCGCTCATGCCGCCGCTGCTGGAAGCTGCGCCGCCACCGCTCATGCCGCTCGTGCTGCCAGCGGGCGTATCGGTAGTGCTCGAGCTGGACGAGGGTGCGCTCGGGGTGACCGTCGACGAGGAAGAGGACGAGCCACCCGGAACGACGATGGTTTCCTTCTCTTTCGTTGTGGTCGAGGCCGAAGGTGCCACACCGCCTGGCACAACCGTCGTTGTTTCTTTCTTCTCGCAGGCCGAAAGGGCCAGCGCACCTACCAGAACCAACAGATAACCGCTTTGTTTCATGTTCACGCTTTCTCTCCTTCTTACGTTCGTTGCAAATGCAACACCGGAATTAGCAAGCACCATGCCGCATGCCCGCCAAGGTTTTCTCAAGGGGCATATAGTCTCACAATAGCTCGGTCTTAAGGGCGCGCATCATCAACTCTTGCAGACCGAAGCGCTGTTCGAGCTTTTTTCGATAATCCGCCCACCGTTCGCGGTCGAGCGGATCGACCATAACCTCGCACATCACGACCTCGTCGCGGTCGACTTCGCCAGTGTCCTCTTTCCACGTGCCCTGGGCAGGCGCACGGGTACACGCCGCCGAAGCGCTCGGTGAGCTCATCCCACACGGTGGCCGCAAGCCGCGTACCCGGGCGGGCATAGGCGTTGCACCGTGTGATGATGCAAACAAAAATGCAGCAACCATGAAAAAGCCCGGCGAGGAGAATCTGTCGGTGTGGCCGGCGATGTCGGACGGGCTTCACATGCCTGCGCTCGATCGCGATTCGCAAGTGGATGTCTGCGTCGTCGGTGCGGGTATCGCCGGGATGTCCGTCGCATACCAACTCGCGCTCGAAGGCCGCTCGGTGATCGTGATCGACGACGGCGCCGTAGGCTCAGGCGAGACGCATCACACCACCGCCCATCTTTCCAACGCCCTCGACGATCGTTATTACGAGATCGAACGGCTGCACGGCACACGCGGTGCGAAGCTCGCTGCGAAAAGCCACAGCGCAGCGATCGATACGATCGAAGAAACCGTCGGGCGTGAAGGCATCGATTGCGACTTCGGCCGCCTCGACGGCTATCTTTTCCTGGGGCCTGAAGATTCGGAAGAGCTCCTCATGCGCGAGCTTGCCGCTGCGCAACGTACGGGGATCGAAATCGCGCACGTAGCGCGCGTGCCGCTCGCCTTCCACAATTTCGGGCCGGCGCTGCGTTTTCCGCACCAGGCCCAGTTTCATCCATTGAAGTATGTGAATGCCCTTGCGGCGGCGGTGAAGCGCCTTGGCGGCGCGATCTACGGCACAACGCACGCGGCGCGCATCGAAGGCGGCACACGTCCCCTGGTGGAGACCGACACGCGGCTCACTATCCACGCGGATGCGGTGGTCGTCGCGACGAACTCGCCAGTAAATAACACGTTAACGATGCACACCAAGCAGGCGCCCTATCGCACCTATGTGGTGGCAGCGCGAGTGCCTGCGGGTGTTTTTCCGCCGCTGCTGCTGTGGGATACGGCGGAGCCTTATCACTACGTGCGTCTGCAGCGCGGTGACCGCTCCGATGACTTCCTGATCGTCGGCGGTGAAGACCACAAAACCGGTCAGGCAACGGATCACGACGCGCGCTTCGCAGCGCTCGAGGGCTGGGCGCGCCAGCGCTTCCCCATGATCAAAGACGTGCCCTTCCGGTGGTCCGGGCAGGTGATGGAGCCCTCCGATGGCATGGGCTTCATCGGGCGCAACCCAGGTGACGAGAACGTCTATGTCGTTACCGGCGATTCAGGCAACGGCATGACGCACGGCACGATCGCGGGAATACTCATCCCGGATCTCATTGCAGGGCGCGCGAACAGTTGGGAGACGCTTTACGATCCCGCACGGATATCGCTGAGGGCGGCGCTCGAATTCACGAAAGAGAATCTGAACGTCGCAGCCCAGTACGCAGATCACGTCACGCCCGGCGACGTCGCATCGGTCGAAGACGTGCGGCCGGGGCAAGGCGCGATCGTGCGTCAGGGCTTCCGTCAGATCGCGGCCTTCCGCGACGCAGGCGGCGCGCTGCACGCGCATTCGGCGCTGTGCACACACCTCGGCTGCGTCGTCGCGTGGAA
>JBKJPI010000604.1:0-6851 GCA_046595235.1 Burkholderiales bacterium
CAACACGAGCTTGGGGCCCGCGCGCCCGCGAACCCAGGCTGCGGCCTCCACCACGTCGGCGACCCAGCGGTTCCATGTGGCATCCGAGAAATCTCCTGCGCTGTCGCCGCAGCCGTAAAGGTCGACCTGCAGCACGTACCAACCGACCGACGCGAACGCGCGGGCCTGCAGCGCTGCCATGCGCCTGCAGCGGTTCATTTCCTCGGCGAACGGATGAACGAAAAGTATCGCGCCACGCGGGGAAACGCCCTCCGCTGGTGCATGAATTACACAAAAACGACTTTCCTCCGCGATCGGGAGAAAGAACGCGTCGAACTTCGACACGTCAGCCGATGACTTTAAGTTTTGTGGTGACGAAGTCGGTAAGGCTACCGACGGTATCGAAGTTGGAGGCATCCACTTCGTCATCGTGGATGGTTAACTCGAAGCGCTCCTCCAGTGTCGTGATGATTCCGACGACGGCGATCGAGTCAAGCTCAGGAAGCGCGCCGAGCAAAGCCGATTCGCGGGTCATCGCTTCAGAACGACCGCGCAGGTCGAGGACTTCGTCGAGGACTTTAAGCACTTCCTGCTGAATGTTCACTCCAGATCCTTTTCGTTGGGAATCGCCGCGCGTCGAATTAACCGGGCCGGGGCTAACCTTAGCTATTATAAGGGCCCTCAAAGACAGGGCGGCTACTTGCCGTGCCACACGGAGACGCTTGATGGAGACAACCTTGCTGCACGAGCTGCCGCTTGCCAGTGCAAACGCGGGGCCGGAACGCATCGCACTCACCTATGGTTCTGATTCAGTCTCCTATCAGAACCTGGGGCACGACATCGAGGCGCTGTCCAGTTTTTTGATCGAGCTCGGCATCGCGCGTGCCGAGCGGGTCGGCGTCTACCTCGAGAAGCGGATCGAAACCGTGGTCGCAGCTTTCGGAGCCACTGCAGCCGGCGCTGTCTTCGTTCCCCTGAACCCATTGCTGAAGCCGCCGCAGGTCGTCCACATCCTGCAAGATTGCCAGGTGCGCGTACTTGTGACATCCCTTGCACGGCTGGCACTGTTGCAGGATGTTCTCGGGGTTTGCCGCGAGCTGCGCCATGTAATCCTTGTCGGGGACTCTGCGCCCGCGACCGGGCCTGGCTCCATCGCACTGCACGGATGGCGCGAGTTTGCTGGCGCGGCCCGGCGGCTCGGGCACCGCGTCATCGACACTGATATGGCGGCGATTCTGTATACGTCGGGCAGCACGGGCCGGCCCAAAGGTGTCGTGCTCTCACATCGCAATATGGTGACCGGGGCCAAGAGCGTTGCGTCCTACCTCGAGAATCGTGAGGACGACACGCTTCTCGCTGCGCTGCCCCTTTCATTCGACGCCGGGTTTTCGCAACTGACTACGGCATTCCATGCGGGTGCGCGTGTGGTGCTCCTGAATTATCTGCTTCCCCGTGATCTCGTGACCGCGCTGGTCCGCGAGCGCATTACCGGCTTGACGGGGGTGCCGCCGCTTTATATGCAGCTTGCCCAACTGGAAGTGCCGGCCTCGGTTGCGCAGCACCTCCGCTATTTTGCCAACACCGGCGGTCGAATGCCGCGCGAAGTTCTGTCGAAGCTGAGGACGATGCTGCCGCAAAGCAGGCCCTTTCTCATGTACGGCCTGACCGAAGCGTTCCGCGCGAGTTATCTCCCCCCCGAAGAAGCCGACCGCCGGCCTGACTCGATCGGAAAAGCGATCCCGAATACTGAGATTCTGGTGCTGCGCGAAGATGGATCCCGATGCGCGCCGAACGAGCCGGGAGAGCTTGTTCAGCGCGGCGCGCTCGTCGCGATGGGGTATTGGAACGACCCGGAAAAAACAGCAGAACGCTTCAAGCCGCTGCCGCCGAATGCAGCCAGCCGGGATGAGGGACTGATGCTACCTGAGATTGCCGTTTTTTCCGGCGACACCGTTCGAGAGGATGACGAGGGCTTTCTTTATTTCGTCGGCAGGCGCGATGAGATGATCAAGACCTCGGGTTACCGCGTCAGTCCCACCGAAGTCGAGGAGGTGCTGTATCTCGCGCCTGGCGTCGCGGAAGCCGTCGCATTCGGCGTCACGCATTCGAGGCTTGGGCAGGCGATCGTTGTGGTGGCATCATCCAGGGCGGGTGAAGAGATAGAACCTGAAGCGCTGCTGGCTGCGTGCCGCAGCAGCCTGCCGCTCTATATGCTGCCCGCCAGGATTGAAATTCGCCCCGGCCCGCTGCCGCGTAATGTAAATGGCAAGATAGACCGCAAACTTCTGTCCGGCGAGTTCGAGCAACTGTTCGCAAAAGAAAATCCATGACCGCACCTCGACACGCACCGATGATGCAATGGCCCGTTGTCGACGACTGCCTCGTCGTGGGTGGATTGCCGCTCACGCGTCTCGCTCAACGCGTTGGGCGCACGCCGTTCTATGCCTATGACCGGCGGATCATCGACGAACGCGTCGCCCTGCTGCGCAGGCATATGCCGGGAGCTGCAAAGCTGCATTACGCGATCAAGGCGAACCCGATGCCTGCTCTCGTGGGTCACGTCGCGACCCGCGTCGATGGACTGGACGTCGCGTCCGGCGGAGAGTTGAAGATCGCGCTCGATGCCGGAACCGCTGCGGAAGACCTGAGCTTTGCAGGTCCTGCGAAAACCGAGCTCGAGCTTGCGCAGGCGGTTGCGGCGGGCGTACTGGTCAATCTCGAGTCGCTTCGTGAAATTCCCGTTCTCGCGCGTACTCAGGAAGAGCTGGGCGTTCCCGCAAGAGTGGCAGTCCGGGTCAACCCGGACTTCGAGCTGAAATCCTCTGGCATGCGTATGGGCGGGGGCGCGAAACAGTTCGGTGTGGATTCAGAAACGGTGCCGCAAGTTCTGGAGAGCTTGCGCGATCACGGTCTTGCGCTCGAAGGCTTCCATATTTTCAGCGGTTCGCAGAATCTGAAGGCCGAGGCGATCTGCGAGGCCCAGCAAAATGCGCTGGAGCTTGCGCTCCGCCTCGCCAATAGCGCCTCAGAGTCGCTGAAGGTGTTGAACATCGGCGGCGGCTTCGGCATCCCCTATTTTCCAGGAGACCAGGCGCTCGATCTGGCGCCGATAGGCGAGAACCTGCATGAGCTCGATGCGAAGCTTCGCGCGGCTCAGCCGGATGCGCACCTCGTTATCGAGCTGGGACGTTTCATCGTGGGTGAGGCCGGCATCTACGTGGCCCGGGTCATTGATCGAAAGGTCTCACGCGGCCAGACATTCCTGGTCACCGATGGAGGGCTGCATCATCACCTTTCAGCAAGCGGAAATTTCGGTCAGGTGATCCGTAAAAACTACCCGGTAGTGGTAGGGAATCGCGTCAGTGGTGCGTCACGCGCGCTCGCGTCCGTGGTCGGCCCGCTGTGCACGCCGCTGGACCTTCTCGCCGATCGCATGGAACTTGCGGATGCGCGCGAGGGTGATCTGATCGTGGTCTTTCAGTCGGGCGCTTACGGACTGACAGCGAGCCCGACAGGATTTTTAGGGCACCCACCGCCCATCGAAACGCTGGTGTAGAAACGCTTTAGCGAACGACGAGGACCGGTACCTTCGAATGCGTCAGTACTTTCGACGTTTCGCTGCCGAGCAAAAGCCCGGCGAGTCCACGGCGTCCGTGAGACGCCATCACGATCAGGTCGCACTTGCCCTTCTTGGCTGTGGCGATGATCGCCTCGTAAGGGAGATCGCCCATCACTGAAACGCACTCACACTTCACGCCGGCCGTTTGTGCGCGCTCGCCGATCTTTGCCAACATCTTGTCCGCTCGCGCCTTGGACTCCTTGTCGTAGCGGCGCTTCAGGTCGGCTGTGGTCGGCAATACGAAGCTCTCGTCAGCCATCATGCGAAATTCAGGGATGACATGCACCACCGTCACTCGCGCCTTGATCTCTTTTGCAAAGTCGATCCCGCGCTGGACAGCGCGGTCGGAGAGCTTGGAGCCGTCCGTGGGCAGAAGCAGGTGCTTGAACATGATGTCCTCGCGGACTCTAGTGAGTCTTGCTCAACCGATGCGGCGGCAGCGGCAATGCAACGACTTCGATACCCTCGTCGCGCAGCGCATCGACTTCCTTGCTGCTCGCGGTGCCGCGAATGTGCCGCTCGGGCGCCTCGCGATAATGGATCTTGCGAGCTTCCTCAGGAAATGCGCGACCGACGTCCTCGGTGTTTTCGAGAACCTTGTCGATCACGTTGGCGAGAAGCTCCGCATCGAGGTTGGCGTACTGATGCGGCAGACCTTTCCGTCCGCTCGCGGCAGGCGGGGAGTTCGATTTGCTCGCGCCTCGGTCGGTCACACCGGTGCCTACGTGCGAGGCGTGGGGAAGCCGAGCGACGCGCTCGTCTCCACACAAAGGGCACGAAAGCAGCTTCGACTCGGATTGCTCCGTAAAGTCGCCGGGAGACGCAAACCAGCCTTCGAAGCGATGGTTGTTGGTGCATCCGAGGTCATAAACGATCACGGTGGGTTCCTTGGCAGGCCGCAAAGGCCACAAACTCTTTAACGGCTCGAATTCGCGGAGTCGGAGCGCCGCACGTGCTCGGGATGATGCCACAGATGCAGTCTGCCCACAAAATATCCGAGGAAGATCAACGACGTGCCCCTACATCTGGTAGGCACGCCCCGCCTCGGACACACATTGGTCGCGCCCGTCAGCGAAATGGCGGACGCGCCCGCCAATAACGGATCGTCGCGTAGCCGCCGAGCATACCGCCCAGATGGGCAAAATGCGCCACGCCCTGGCTGGTGCCGGTCACCCCGAGGAAGAGCTCGAGCGCACCGTAAAGCGTCACAAAAAGCCATGCCGGCATGGGTATCGGTGGAAATACCAGCATAACCATGCGCCGTGGAAAATAGAGGCCGAAAGCCAGCAGCAGCCCGAATACGCCGCCCGACGCGCCCACGGTTGGATAAGGCGGCGCATTACCCAGCGTAGCGATCGCGAGCTGCGTGAGCGCCGCAGTGATCACGCAGACGAAATAAAACACTGCAAAGCGTCGAGGTCCGAACAGGCGTTCGATGTCGGAGCCAAACATGAAGAGCGCGAGCATGTTGAACGCCAGGTGCATGAGGCTGCCGTGCAGAAAGCCGTATGTCACAAGCTGCCACGGCGCAAAGCGAACGTCCTGCTCGAACGTGCCGGTGGGGACGTGGAAGGGCCATAGCGCGAAATTCGCCATGACCGTGGTTTCCGCAACGGATTGCAGCAGGTATGCAGCAATGTTTGCGACGAGTAACAGCTGCGTGACGGGTGCCATGACGACTGATTCCTGATGCGGAGCGACGGTTCTACGTACTAAGCAGTCGAGCGCGCCCCGCTCGACAGTCCGCGGCCGATGCCGTAGTACTCGAAGCCCAGCTCTGCGACGTCGATGGGGTCATACTGGTTACGGCCATCGAATATGACGGGGCTTTTCAGCTTGCGCTTGATGACTTCGAAATCGGGATTACGAAATTGCTTCCATTCAGTGACGAGCAGCAGTGCGTCGGCGGTATCGAGCGCCTCATAAGCATCCGCACAGAAAGAAAGCTGGCGACTTTCTAGATATGCAGGCGCAACAAGTTTGCGCACGTTATCGATCGCGATCGGATCGAAAGCTCGAACCCTGGCACCCGCCTCCATCAGCAGGTCGATGAGAGTAAGCGCGGACGCTTCCCGCACATCGTCGGTATCGGGCTTGAACGCAAGCCCCCACATCGCGAAGGTGAGCTTCTTCAGGTCGGGCCCGAACCGTGCCACAACCTTGTCAAAAAGCCGGCGCTTCTGACGCTCATTGCGCTGCTCGACCGCTTCCAGAATCCATGCATCGGCGCTGATGCCCTTTGCTGTGTGAATGAGCGCCTTGATGTCCTTGGGAAAACACGAACCCCCGTAGCCGCAGCCTGCGTAAAGAAAAGCGTGGCCGATGCGGGAGTCGGCGCCGACGCCTGCGCGCACTTTCTCGACATCAACGTCGAGGCGATCACAGAATTCAGCGATCTCGTTCATGAATGAAATTTTCGTCGCCAGAAGTGCGTTGGACGCATACTTCGTCATCTCCGCCTCACGCGGACGCATCATGAGAATGCGATCATGGCTACGCACGAACGGCGCATACAGTTTTCGCAGGAGGGTCTCCGCACGGTCGCTGTCGCAGCCGAGGATGATGCGCTCCGGCGTCATGAAATCCTTAACCGCAGCGCCTTCTTTCAGAAACTCGGGATTACTGACGACGTCGTAATCCACTTTAACCCCGCGCTTTTCAAGCTCACCCGCGACGATCTCACGAACCGCGTCTGCGGTGCCGACCGGCACGGTTGATTTGGTGATCAGCATCGAATAACGGTCGATAGTCTGCCCCACCTGTTTTGCGACGCCATGAACGTATGACATGTCCGGTGAACCGTCAGCCGAGGGCGGCGTCCCGACGGCGATAAAAAACAGCTCGCAGTCCTGAGCAGCCTGGGTGAGCGAACCGGTGAACGACAGCCGGCCCGCCTTTACATTGCTGTTGAGCAGCGGCTCCAGGCCCGGTTCATGAATCGGAACAATCCCCGACTCGAGCATTCGAATTTTTGACGGCTCGGATTCAACGCATAAAACGGTATTACCCATTTCGGCGAACCCGGCTGCGGTGACAAGGCCTACGTAACCGGCGCCTATTACAGTAATCTTCATTTCGGTCCTCTACCTACGGTACGGTGTTGTTTGTTTCGCGGATCTTCGGATTTGGCTTCGGAGTCATCGCGTATAAATCCTGAGGAGATTCATGAGTCCTTATAAAGGTAAAACCGGCTTGCGGCGCATGTGGAATGCATTACACATTTCGTTGAGTGGATTGCGGTCGGCGTGGGTCC
>JBKJPI010000137.1:0-4698 GCA_046595235.1 Burkholderiales bacterium
GTCGGCCGCTGCCCAGTCTGCGAGGCTGCCGTCCAGCGTCACCGATCCCACCACAGGGGCGGCGCCCGAAGGCGGGGATGGCGGCGGGGTCGACGGAACCGGGGCGGCGCTCGACACCGAGAACTGCGTCGTCGAAAAATCCACGGGCAAGAAAGTTTCGTCGTTCACATCCCACAATGTGCTGATGGCGCCCGGTGATCCGATCGCGCTTGCTACGACGCCAAACTCGACGATGGTACGGTCGGCCGAATAGCCGTAGGAGAGCACTGCGCCGGGAACCAGCGTCTGGCCGGCGTCGCCGGTGTAAAGGCGCGGAACTCCACTCGCGTCGAAGTTGACGTTGTATTCGGCACCGCCGGCGAAGCCAAAGATCTGATAGCCGGTGGCACTGTTCAGGTCGGTGTTGAACCAGGCAGTGGTGTTGGCGCCAATGGCGATTGGTGCCTTTAATGCAAAGTAGAACGAACCGCCGCTTGCGCGCCCGAAGATGTCGTAGCCCGCGACACTGCCCGTCGCGTCGATAACGTCGACTGTACTCCAGTCGTCAAGCCTGCCGTCGAGGATGGGCGCTGCCAAAGTGAGGTCTCCCGGAGGTGAAATTACTGCTAACTGTGGATTTTCTCACAGCCAGCGCGTCCGCGAACGCTCTGTCGTTGGCAAAACCGAGGAATAAGTCACGCCCGTGTGGGCGCGGGTGCGGCGCACCGCGTACTTACAGGGCGATTGTTACTGGCGTTCTGTCTGAACTCAGGCGTAAGCGCGACACAAAAGGAAACGGCACGGATTTAATCCCTGTGCCGTTCACAACGCTCAACCCACTGCTTTTCTAGGCAACTACAAGGTTGCCCTGCGCCAGGAGGTCGTTCAGAAGACTCGAGCTCATGGCAACGTTCTGCAGTGTGGCCATCGCAACGAAATCTGTGCCGATACCGTCTGCGTTCACAGCCACGGTCGCGCTGGCGCCGCCCGTGAGCTGAACGAAGTTGTTGATATTCGAAGTCCCGGCGTTGTAACCGACGAGCACGTCCCTGATGTCGAGCTTGTCGCCTCCCGATCCACGGGTGAAATCGGTAATGATGTCGAGGCCCTCGGTGATCGCGTTGTAGTCGAAGCGATCGGAACCTGCACCGCCGGTGAGCGTGTCATTGCCCGCCCCTCCGACCAGCACGTCATTTCCACCGTCTCCCCTCAGGATGTCGTTACCGCCCATACCGAACAGCGTATCGCCGCTACCAAGGCCGGAAATCGTGTCCTCCTCACCACCTCCAGTGAGCGTATTTGCCTTGCTCGTACCCGTGAGCGTCTGGCCGCCGATGTTGCTGATGGTAACGGCAAGCGCTTGCGAGTCGGAAGCGCCTGCACTGTCACGTGCCGCAACCGTCACGTCGTAGACGTTGTTCGCCCCCTGATCTGTGGGCCGCTCGTAATCCGGCGCGGCAACAAACACCAACGCACCGGTTTGCGAGTTAATCGAGAACTGGGCCGCGTCAGCGCCGCCTGCGATCGAATAGGTGAGTGTCTGACCGGCGTCAGGATCAGTCGCCGAGATCGTTCCAACGGCCAAGGCATTCTCCGCTATTGTGATCGCTGCAGTCGCACCGCCCCCATTCGACGTGATCGTCGGCGGTGCATTCAACGAAACCGATACGTCGTGCTGACCGATTGCGCCGACGTCGATCGTCAGCTTGTCACCGACCAGACTCACGATGTTTGCCCCGGTGACCACGGCCTGGCGGCCTGCCGGCTCGACCAGGTCGATCACCATCCGCCCTTCGCCGAAAAGTGAGAAGGTGAGCGTGGTGCCATTGCCGGTGAGCGAAAGTAATTCCGCGCGCATCGGCAGACTGATGATGTGCGTGACATCATCGGCGGTAGCGCCGAGCTGGATCGAATATGTGCCACCGTTTTGCGGCAGGAACACGCTGTCGTTGTCGTAGGCGTACCAACCGGTGACGCGAGCGATCTGCTGCGTGCCGAGGTTGTCTAAATCGAGTGCGAACTTTCCTGCATCCGGCGACGCGACAGTTGCAGTGATGGTGTTGCCCGCAATGTTCCACGTCACCGCTGAATCTTCGAAGCGCGAGATACGCTCCGCCAGATCATCGAGCGTCACGAACTCCGCGCCCGCGTTGTACATGCGTGCGATGAAGTCAGTGAACATGCCCGTTGTGTAAGGCGACTCGGCGGGTGGATTCGTTGACCAGTCGGTCGGACCATAATCGTGCCACGGCCACAGGTACACCGGCACCTCAGCGTGCTTGCCAAGAGCCGCGACTTCTGCCGCCCATTCGGCGGAAGCCTGTTCGGGCGTCATTCCGCGAAACTCAACGAGGGAAAAGTCGAACTGCAGGTTCGGTGCGAGATAAACCTTGTCGAGGCCCGCCATCTCTGGCGTCAGATAACCAAAAGCACCCGGATAACCCGCGCCGATGCTCGAGAAGCCGCCGGAAAGATAGTCGTAGTACTGCAGGATCGACAGGGCGGTCGCAAGACTTTCGGGTGCACCCGGAACCGCAGCACCGTCCACGACAAAGGGACGCCCGAGGATCTTCGACATTTCCGCTTCGATTATTGCGTTGGACCCCTGGAACTCGCTCTGGAACTGAGCGGCGGTGAGTATGTTCGTATCATGCGGGTGAGAGAGCGAATGCGAGCCGAGCTCGTTGCCCATTTCCAGCATGCGCTTGTAATACTGACCGGACAATGTCCAGTCCGTAGCCTGATCCTCTACAGGGTTGTTGCCGATGTCGACGTAATACGAGCCGACGTAGTTGTACGCGCTCTTCCATTGCTGCAGGATGGGCAGCATCACATCGTATATGCCGGCGGTGTTGCCTACGGGATTGACTTCGAACATCTCCATGGCCTGGTCCATGTCAATCCGCGAAGCAAGGATGCTCTGCTGGCGTGAAAGCTGAAGACCTACTGTCACGCCGCTGCCATTCACCGCCAAGTCGATCGCCTGCCACAGCAGATTGTTGTCGGCCATCACGGCTTCCGACGAGAAGTGCACGTTACTGCCGCCGGTCGTGGTCGTCATGACCGCGTTGTAGGTCTGGCCGCCCACGGTCTGCGTCGCCAATACGTTGGTGCCAGTGGTGCTCACAGGCGCGAACGCGAGCCAGCCCGTGCCGGTGTAGCTGTGGATGAGCTCGTTAGAGGTGTAGTCCTGCATCATCGGATGCGAAATCTCGCCCGCGTTAAGCGTGACATCCGCGGGGAAGCCGCCGGTGACGAGCTGCAGGCCGAGCAGCGACTTCATGCGTGCATACGAATCCCCCGGCAACGCTGCGCCGGTTTGATCGTTCGTCATGAAGTTGCCGGATGTGATGAGGCCGATGTGAAGCTGCTGCACCGCGAGCTTCAGCGTATTTTCGATTGCAGTGAGTTGACCCGACTGCACGTTCGCGAACGACGGGAAAAGCAGCGCGTCGTAGTTGGCGAGCTTGGCTAGATTCGTGAGGTCGCTTTCCGTGAGGATGTCGAAGCTCACGCCCGCCATCGTGGCCTGGTTCTGCGCAGCCATGAAGAGCTGCGTGTACGCCGTTTTGCTGAAGTAGGCGTTCGCGGTGGTCTCTGAGTAGACGATGCCGATCTTCTTGCTGAAGTCGGTGCGCACCGGAAGGTTCAGTACCTCGTATTGTGTCGTCGCATAATTGCTCGACAGGAAAGTGCTGTTGTTCACGTCCCACAAGGTGTTGATCGCCACCGGTGAGCCGATCGCGCTTTTCTGAACGGAGAATTCGACTGTGGTGTGATCGGCCGAATACGCATACTTGATTGCCGCATCCGGCACGAGGGTGGCGCCCGCGTCGCCAGTGTAGAGGCGCGGAACTCCGCTCGCGTCGAAGTTGATGTTGTACTCGGCGCCGCCATTGGCGCCGAAGATTTTGAAACCGGTAGCACTGTTCTGGTCGGTGTTGAGCCAGGCGGTCGTGCCGGCGCCGATTGCGACCGGCGCCTTCAACGCAAACACGAACGAATCTCCCGTGGCCTTGGCGTAGATGTCGTAGCCCGACGTGCTGAGGCTATGGTCGATCTGATCGGCCGCGCTCCAGTCACCGAGTGACCCATCGAGTGTGATCGAGCCCACCACCTGTGAGGGCGCCTCGGTATTCACGACTTCAAACTGAGTGGCTGAATAGTCGGTCGGAAGGAACGTGTTGTTGTTGATGTCCCAGAGCGTATTGATCGCACGCGGGGAGCCGAGCGCCGCGGCAGACACCGAGAACTCGACCACCGTGTGATCTGCAGAGTAACCGAACGTAACGGGCACACCCGACACCAGCGTCTGCCCATCCGCACCGGTATAGAGGCGCGGGGTGCCGTTCGCGTCGAAATTGATGTTGTACTCGGCACCGCCGGCGGTACCCCAGATCTTGTAGCCCGTGGTCGCGTTCTGATCGGTATTGAGCCAGGCGGTGGTGCCCGCGCCGATCGCCACCGGCGCTTTCAGTGCGAACACATAGGACCCACCGGAGGTCTTCGCATAGATGTCGTAGCCCGATGGGCTCAGCGTCTTGTCGATTTGATCGGCGGCAGTCCAGTCAGAGAGGTTTCCGTCGAGCGTGATCGAACCCACCACCGGCGCGGGCGCCGGAGCGCTCACCACCGTGTACTGCGTAGCTGAGTAATCGGTCGGCAGAAAAGTATTGTTGTTAATGTCCCAATGCGATCAATACGCTCTGGGACATTAAC
>JBKJPI010000150.1:0-2855 GCA_046595235.1 Burkholderiales bacterium
CCCGACCGGCTCGGCACCCTGGCTCGAGAGTGTCCGCACGACGTCCGGCATGCGCAGCGCCTTCACGGCTTCCTGGTTGAGCCGGGCGACGATCACCTTCGGCGTCGCAGCAGGCGCGAAGAGGCCATACCAACCGCTCGCGTTGTAGCCCGGAAGCCCGGATTCGCTGATCGTCGGAACGTCGGGCATGAGCTGCGAGCGCTTCGCGCCCGTCACTGCAAGCGCTTTCACCTTGCCGGCCTTCACGTGCGGTGTCACGAGGAGACTGTTCTCATAGGAGAGGTCGACCTCTCCAGAGATGAGCGCAGTCAGCGCGGGCGCACCGCCTTTGAAGGGCACGTGCGTGATGTCGACCTTGCCCATCAGCTTGAACAGCTCGCCCGCGAGATGCGTCACCGTGCCGTTGCCCGAGGATGCATAGTTGAGGCGTCCCGGCTTCGTGCGGGCGATCGCGAGCAGCTCTTTCACGTTCTTTGCGGGAACCGACGGGTGCACGACCAGGATGTTGGTGACGGTCACCGATTGCGTGATCGGCGCGAGGTCTCGCAACGTATCGTAGCCACGGTTCGGGAGGAGGCTCATCGCAACCGCGATTCCGCCGATGGTTCCCATGAGGAGCGTGTAGCCGTCCGGTTGCGCCTTCGACACCTGCTCGGTGGCGATGACGCCGCCCGCGCCGCCACGGTTCTCCACGATCACCGTTTGTCCCAGCGCTTCGGTGAGCCGGGGCGCAAGTGTCCGTGAGACGATGTCTGTCGGGCCGCCGGCGGGAAAGCCGACGACGAGACGCACCGGCTTTGCGGGGTAGCTCTGCGCAAAGGCGAGCGGGGGTATCGCGCACAGCATCGCCGCCGTCAGCACTGCCCGCGTCCACGTGCGTTTCAAGAAAGCCCCCGGATGTTCGCGAACTTGATGACCTTGGCCCACTTGGCGATCTCGTCACGCAGGAAAGCGGTGTAATCCGCAACCGAGCTTCCGACGGGATCCGAGCCTTCCGCTTTCAGCTTTTCCATGAGGTCGGCGGAGCGGATGACTTTGAGGACGTCGGCGTTGATTTTTGCAATGACGTCCTTCGGTGTGCGCGCCGGCGCGGTGAGCCCGTTCCACGCGACCGCCTGGAATCCCCTGAGGCCCTGCTCGTCCACGGTCGGCACCTCGGGCAGGGCAGCCGCACGCTTCAGACTCGTCATACCCAGTGGTCGGAGCTTGCCTGATTTGATCAGCGGCAACGCAGAGGTGAGACCGTTGAAGAGAAGATCGACATGCCCGCCGACGAGGTCTGTCAGCGCCGGCGCATTGCCCTTGTACGGGACGTGGACCATCTTCACGCCTGCCATCGCGTTGAAAAGCTCGCCCGCAAGATGATTCGAGCCCCCGCTTCCCGACGATCCGAAATTGAGCGCGCCCGGTCGGGACCTGGCGAGTGCGATGAGCTCCTTGACCGACTTCGCTGGAACGCCGGGATGGACGACGACCACCAGCGGGGTGGTATTGATGAGCGTGACCGGCTCGAAATCCTTGTGCGGGTCGTACGGCAGCTTCGTCGCAAGACTCGGCACGATCGTGAACGGCGCGGGTGTCACGAGCAGTGTGTGACCGTCCGGCGGCGCCTTTGCCACAATATCCGTCCCGATGACCGTGCTGCCGCCGGCGCGGTTGTCCACCAGGACCGGCTGCCCCCACATCTCGTTCAGCTTCTGTGCAAGCACGCGCGCTACGATGTCGGTGCTTCCGCCCGGCGCAAACGGCACCACGAGCCGAACCGCACGGGTCGGGTAATTCTGCGCATGCGCCGGGACAGCGCAAGCTGCGAGAACCAATGCCAGCGCAATGGGCTGTCTCATCCGCAATCTCCTCGATTCAATTCGTTTGCGGCTTGGGCCGACTCAGTCCTTGAGCACGACCAGCGCGTCCGCAGCGACGACACCTTGTCCAACCGCGCGGACGAAGAGCGGGTTCACATCTATTTCCGCTATCCGGTCGGCGTGATCGGCAATGAGGAGCGACAGCCGCGATAACGTATCCGCCAGCGCATCGACGTCAAGTGCCGGCCCACCCCGGTAGCCTTTGAAGAGCGCAGCCCCCTTGATTTCGCCGATCATCTCTTTTGCCGCTTCTACGTCGAACGGCGCGAAGCGATACGTGACATCTTTCAGGAGCTCGGTAAAGATGCCGCCGAGGCCGAACGCGACCACGGGCCCGAAGAAGCGGTCGTTGACCGCCCCGACGATGACTTCGAGCCCCGTTGCCATCTGCTGGAGGAGCACGCCGTCGATGCGCGCATCGGCCTTGTATGCACGAGCCGCGGCAGTGACGTCTTGCGCGGCGCGCTTCAGGCCGTCGAGGTCTGTAATAGACAGGCGCACGACACCGGCTTCGGTCTTGTGCGGGATGTCCGCCGATTCGATTTTGACCGCAAGCGGAAAAGGAAGGGGGCTTTGGGAGAGCGCCTCGATACCTGCAGACGTAAGCAGAACTTCTTCGACGGCCGGAATGCCGTAGATCCGCAGCAGGGCCTTCGAGCGATGCTCGCCCAGCGTTCCGCTGCCTGTCAGGTCGAGCCGCTGTGCGGGCACGACGCGCACGGTTTGACGCGTGCGCGCTGCCTCATAGCGTTTTTGCTTGTCGGCGTAATCGCACAGCGCAGCAAGCGCGTGTACGCTGCGCCCGGGCGCCATCACTACCGGGACGTTGTTCGATTCCAGAAATTCGAGGACATCCGCGTTGTCGCTGGGGGAAGTCGGCCAGTTGATGAGCACCGGCTTTTCAGTGCCGCGCAGCATCTCGACGAAATTCTTCGCCCAGATGGGCGCTGAAGCGCCCCGTGGCGAGCGCACGAGGGCAGAGTCGATCTG
>JBKJPI010000159.1:0-3019 GCA_046595235.1 Burkholderiales bacterium
GAGCGGCGCACCGCCGGTTGCGAATGTCGTCCCCGCCGTGAGCTCGATCGTGCCGGCATTCGCGGGAAAATTTCCTGTGGCCATCTCGAGCGTCCCGGACTGCACCTCGATCCGGCCGGACGCCGTGTTGTCGAAACTGATCTGACCGCCGCCGCCAATCAGGCTGGTGCCCCCGCCGCCGGATTTTCGAAAGACGCCGTTATTGTTGAAGGATGAACCGACGCCCGCAGCGCGACGGAGGCCGCCGTTCGTCTGGAGGTCGAACACGCCGTTGTTGTTGAAAGTCGCGCTGCCGGACAGGAGAAGGTTGCCCGTGCCGGTGAGTGTTGTTACGCCATTGTTCGTGACGACGCCGAGCTCGGTCAGCGACTTTGACTGCGCGCCGGTGACGTCGAGCGTCGCCCCGCCGGCAACAGTCACGTTGCCCGCGATCGAGCCGCTCGACCAGGTGCCGCTGCCACTCAACGTCAACGCATCGGTGCCGGCGAGCGTGCCGCCTGAAAGGGTGAGAACAGCAACGCTGACGGGTTCGCCGCTGCCCAACATGAGGGTGCCGGCGCTCACGCTGAGCGGACCGGTGCTCGAGAGGGTGACGCCTGGATCGAAGACTGCGCTACCGCCCGTAACGGAGGTGCCGCCCGTCACGCTGTAGGTGCCGCCGGCGAGGGTCGTCGTGCCCCCGATGAACCGGACCACGCCGCCGCCGGTAATGTTCGAGCCCGCGTTGATCGCATAACTGGGTCCGAAGAAGCCTCCGAATTCGAGCGTGCCCGTAACGGTGAAGGGCGCGCTGCTCGCGCCTCCGCTCCTTAGATTCAAGGTGCCGTTCTGCACCTCCACCCCGGCTCCGGCGCCGACGCCGGAGTTATTGAAGGGCACCGACATGAAACTCGTGCCCCCGCCGGCTCTGATGTATGAACCGGTGTTGTTGAACGTCGCACCGCCGCCGCCGTTTCCGACCGTCCCACTCGCACTCTGGTCGGACCAGGTTCCCGCGTTGTCTATCTTTGCACCGCCGCCGATGACTATGGGGCCGTCGTCTGTCCAGGTGATCGTCGCGCCCGCGGGATTGAAGAGGGTGCGCGCGCCGGATAGCGTCTTCTCGGCAGAACCGCTGATCTGCATGCCGCCATTGGTACGCGTCGTGCCGGCGCCGGTCATCGTGCCGCCGCTCCACGCAGCGGGACCGTCGAGCGTGAGAAGGCCGGTGCCGCCGAGCGAGCCGGTGGAGAGCGTAAACACGCCGGGAAGCGTGGTCGGGAAACTGAAATTGGCGATTCCCCCGCTGATCGTGAAAGGACCCGAATCGGTCAGTGTGCCGTTGAAGTTGGCCGTGCCGCCGCTGACGGTGACGGCGGCGGTGTTCAGTGCCACGTTGAAGTTCGCCTCACCAGCGGTCACGTTCGTGGCGGTCGGCACGAGTGGAACCAAGGTGTTGAAGTTTGCGATGCCACCGGAAACGGTCAGCGTTTGCGTGTCCGCGATCGTCCCCGTTGCATCGAGTGTTCCGCCGGCGACAGTGACGTTGCCGCCTGAGATCAGCGAATCTGGGGCGAGGGTGCGGCTGCCGTTGAAAACGACGGTGCCGCCCGCGCCAACGATGAACAGGCCCGTGTCGAACGCCGTAAAGCCTGCAGCGCCTGCCGGCAACGTAAGGCTGCTTGCGGGTGCGATCGACACGACGCCTGCGTTCCTGAATTCACTGACGGTCAGGGTGTGCGGTGTCGCGCCGGAATTTGAGAAGGTGCCGTTGTTGTTAAACCGCGTTATTGCACCGCCACCGTGGAGCATTGGCGTCTCCGCAGTCGACGACAAGCTCCAATTGCCAAAGAGAGCAACGTTGTTGACGACTGCACCGTTCAACAGCGTGAGCTGACCGGCGCCCGAGTGGCTGAGCGTCCCGTTATTCGTCCACGTCCCGCCGTCCAGCGCTACGCTGCCCGCCAGATTTGGAGGCTCGCCAGAGTCCGCGGAGGTCACGTTCGTGAATGTCTTAAGGCCGCTGCCGCTGATCGTCCCGCGAGTCCAGCTAAGCGCCGGGGAGACGAGCGCACCAGTGCCGCCGAGCGTGCCTGAGCTCAGGTTCAGCTGCGTCGCTACGTTAGTCGGAATGTCGAGAGACGTATTCGCGCCATTGATGAGGAGCGTGCCGACGTTGAACGCACTGACGTTGCTAATCGTCGGCGAGCCTGCGTTCATGTTGACGATGCGCGAACCGGCGGTGTTCGCATCGAGCACGCCGCCACCGAGCGATACGTTGGCAGTGATGTTCGTAACACCTGTGGCATTCAGCACGAGGTTCAGCGTCTCGCCACCGGGCACACTGTCGCTTATCGGATTGCTGATATTAATGTCGCGATTGGCAACGAGGGTCAGGGTCCGCGTCGCCGCAATATTGTTGAAATCGAACGCTGCCGTAAAGTTGATGTCGCCGTTGCCGCCACCTGCAGAATTGGTGTTGATGGTTACGTCGCTCAAGCCAAGTGCACTCGTAAGCGAGTCGTAGCTAATTTGAGACGTGTCGTTGACCGTATCCTGAAATACCGCTCCCGTTTGGGGCGTCGTAGTCAGGGCGGGACCTGGAACTAGGTTGATAGTCGTCGGATCAAGCAGCAACGTACCAACGTGTCCATACGGTGCTCGCGTGTCCACCGTTCCACGGAACTCCAGAATCCGCTTGCCGGAAACTTCCACAAAGCCGCCGTCGCCCGATAGAGATCCACCACGCGCGCTAATAGCGCCGTGGTAGCGGGTGATGTCATCCGCCCAGACAATGACTTTGCCGCCATCGCCGGATGTGAGGGCATCGGCGCGCAGCGTCGCATCGGATCCGACGAAGGTACGCCAGGCGTTCTGAACCTGCGCATTGAGGCCCTGGTAATCCCCGCCGACCAGGATCGTGCCGCCGCCGCTTTCACCGGATGCATCCACGTGAGCGCCGGAAAGGCCCACGCGATGACCAAGCAACTGAACGTTGCCGCCCATGCCTGCGGTACCTTGTGCGTCGATGGTGCCTTCG
>JBKJPI010000209.1:0-30817 GCA_046595235.1 Burkholderiales bacterium
CTTTACAGCGTCCTGGCGGTTCTGAGTCGCGTAGCAGATGTCATCACGCTTGGGCCCTACGATATTCGGAAAACGCGTTTTGAGCGCCTCTATGGTGCGGCGCGCGTCATCCATAGAGAGTGTCGTCTGCGTGACGAAAGCAAGATTGCCCGGGTCGCGGACTTCGAGGCGCTCGACGTCGTCAGGACTTTCGACGAGATACATGCCGCTTTCCGCCTGGCCCATCGTGCCTTCGACTTCAGGATGCCCTGCGTGGCCGATCATCACGATCTCGCGTTTGCCGGATCGTTCCTTTGCGACTTCGACGTGCACTTTCGTCACCAGAGGACATGTCGCATCGAACACGCGAAACCCGCGCGACTCCGCATCGCGCCTGACCGCCTGGGAAACACCGTGCGCGCTGAAAATGACGGTGCTGCCCGCGGGCACCTCGTGCAACTCCTCGACGAATACGGCACCTTTGCTTTTGAGATCTTCGACGACGAACTTGTTGTGGACCACTTCGTGCCGCACGTAAATGGGGGCGCCGAACTGCGCCAGTGCCCGCTCGACGATCTCGATCGCGCGGTCGACTCCGGCACAGAAACCGCGTGGGGTGGCGAGGAGAACTTCCATCAGCGTTCAGCGAGCATTAATCAAAGGGATGCGAATTATACGCGCGAGGCCGCGCGCGGGCGCGTTGCGTCATGCGGTCGCGGCCTTCGCCTTGGTGGTCATAGAATCCCAGATCAGCAGGACAGCGCCGCAGCTGATCCCCATGTCCGCCACGTTGAAGGCAGGCCAGTGGTAGCCGAAGGCGTGAAAGTCCAGGAAGTCGACAACGGCGCCGAAAAGAACGCGATCGATTACATTGCCGAGGGCGCCGCCGAGAACCAGGCTCAATGCGAAGCAGAACAGGGTCTCCTGTGGATGCTTGCGCAGTAACCAGACGATCCACCCGGATGCGACGAGGGCCAGCACAATAAAAAAGCTGCGCTGCCAGCCGCCCGCCTCAGAAAGAAAACTGAAAGCCGCGCCACGGTTGTGCACGAGCACGAGGTTGAAGAACGAAGTGATCTCGACGCTTTCGTAGAGCGCGAATGCGCGGCTCACGAAATACTTGGTGAGCTGATCGAGCACCAGCACGACTCCCGAGATTGCCAGCCATTTACGCATGTGTGCGCGCCTCGCCTTCGCCGTGCAGGTTTGTCACGCAGCGCCCGCAAATTTCCGGGTGCGCGGCGTCCGTACCGACGTCGGCCCGATAATGCCAGCAGCGCTCGCACTTCGCGTTACCGCTCGGGATGACGCTGAGCTTCACACCGGGCAGCACAGTCTCAACCGCGCCCCCCGCACTATGCGAGTCAACAGTCGCCTGCGACGTTATAAATACGAAGCGCAGATCGTCGTTGAAGGATCGAAGAAAGTTCGCTTCCTCGCCGCTCGCGTGCAGCTGCACCTCGCCCGCAAGCGATGAACCGATCTGGCCTGTCGCCCGCAGCGCTTCGAGTTGCTTCTGAACATCCGATCGAAGCGCGCGCAGCCGCGCCCATCGCGTGCGCAGCACGTCTGCGTCTTCGGGCACATCAAAGTCAAACCACGTCTGCTCGAAGACACTCGTGTCGTTTCCGTTCAGCGTCTCCCACACTTCCTGCGCCGTGAAAGACAATATGGGCGCGAGAAGCCGCGTGAGGCTCTGCGCAAGGAGGTACAGGGCGTTTTGGGCAGACCGGCGCGCGCGCGAGTCCGCCGGGGCCGTGTAGAGCCGGTCCTTCAGGATGTCGAGGTAGAAGCCGCCCAGGTCTTCGGAGCAAAAAGCCTGGAGCTTCTGCGCGACGACATGGAACTCGTAGTTGCCGTAGTGACCTGGCACCGAGGGGTCCCGGACACCGCGCTCCGAAGGGGTGAGGACGCTCTGGAGATCGTATGCCATCACACAGGCATAGCGATCGATCTCCAACCAATCCGAGACCGGTAAACGATTCTTGAGCGGATCGAAATCAGCAAGATTCGCGAGCAGGAACCGCAACGTGTTGCGAATGCGGCGATACGACTCGACGACCCGCTTCAGAATTTCCTTCGAGATCGAGAGCTCTCCGGAATAGTCGGTCATCGCGACCCAAAGGCGCAGGATGTCCGCGCCGAGCTCGTCCATCACCGCCTGGGGCGCAACAACGTTACCTTTCGACTTGCTCATCTTGCGCCCGGCGCCGTCAACGACGAAACCGTGCGTAAGGAGCGCACGGTATGGGGCGACGCCGTCAGTCATGCACGATACGAGCAGCGATGAGTGGAACCATCCGCGATGCTGATCCGAACCTTCGAGGTAAAGATCAGCGGGAAACGCGCTTTCGGTTTCGTGGGAGCCGCGAAGCACGGTGTAGTACGTCGAGCCCGAATCGAACCACACGTCGAGCGTGTCTTTGACTTTTTCGTAGTACGGCGCGTCGTCGCCGAGAAGCGCCTCCACATCAATTGATTGCCATGCTTCGAGACCGGAAATCTCGACGCGCTTCGCCACAGCTTCGAGAAGCGCGGGCGTGCGCGGATGCAGCTCGCCCGTCTCTTTGCGGATGAACAACGGCATCGGCACGCCCCACTGACGCTGCCTTGAAAGCGTCCAGTCCGGCCGGTTCGCGATCATGCCGTGAAGTCGTGCCTTTCCCCATTCGGGATAGAAATGCGTTGCCTCAACGGCCCGTAGCGCGGTTACGCGCAGCGGTTCTGCGGGAATGATTCCCCTGTATCCAGGCACCGCGTCCATTCCTGCAAACCACTGTGTGGTTGCACGCAGGATGATCGGCGTCTTGTGACGCCAGCAGTGCATGTAGCTGTGCAGCTCGTCGGCTCTCGCGAGAAGCACGCCCTCCCCGGCCATGTGCTCGGTAATCCTGGCGTTCGCTTTCCAGATGTGCATTCCGCCGAACAGCGGCAGCGACGATGCATACTTGCCGTCCGATAGAACCGGTGTCAGTATCGCGTCGTCGGTCAGGCCATAGCGGCGACATGACAAAAAATCTTCCACGCCGTATGCCGGCGCGCTATGCACGATCCCGGTCCCGGTATCGAGGGTGACGTAGTCAGCGAGGTATACGGGCGACACGCGATCGTAAAACGGATGCCGGAATTGCATCAGCTCCAGATCGGAGCCCTTGGCCGTACCCAGCACCCGCCAGTGACGAACGCCGTAACGCTGCAGGATTGCCGAAGCGGCGCCGTCTGAGTAGCCGTCGTCGACCTGCGCGGCTTCGGGATCCATCGGCGCTCCCACGCAGCGCAGGAGAATATCGTGCGCGACGATCAGGAGCTTGTCTTCGGTCTCCACCAGCGCGTAATCGAATTCAGGGTGAACGTTCAACGCCTGATTCGCAGGTAGGGTCCACGGCGTGGTAGTCCAGATCACCGCGTATCCGGGTTTGTCAGGCAGTCGTGCGACGCCAAACGCCTTCGCGACTTTATCGTGCTCCGCAAAAGGGAAGCCCACGTCGACGGCCGGGTCCTTCCGATCTTCATACTCGACTTCGGCTTCCGCGAGCGCCGAACCACAGTCGAAACACCAGTTGACCGGTTTGAGGCCGCGATAGACGTAGCCGCGCTCCAGCAGCACGCCGAGCGCGCGAATCTCATCCGCTTCGTTTCGGAACGCCATCGTAAGATACGAGTGGTCCCAGTCACCGAGCACGCCCAGGCGCTGAAAATCCTTCTTCTGGCGCTCGACCTGCTCAGCCGCATACGCTCGACACAGGCGCTGCGTTTCTTCCGGCAGAAGATTCTTGCCGTGCAGCTTCTCAATCTGCACTTCGATCGGCATGCCGTGACAATCCCAGCCCGGAACATAAGGCGCGTCAAAGCCCGACAGCGACTTTGCCTTGACGATGATGTCCTTCAGGATCTTGTTTACTGCATGGCCGATGTGGATATCGCCATTGGCGTACGGCGGCCCATCGTGCAGCACGAAGCGGGGCCGGCCGCGGCTCGCCGCACGGATGCGCTCGTAGAGCTTGCCTTCCTGCCACCGTTTGAGCATCAGCGGCTCGCGCTTCGCGAGATCACCGCGCATCGGGAAAGGCGTATCAGGGAGATTTAGCGTTTTCTTGTAATCAGTCATTCAGTTTCCGTGGCCTTCAACGCGTGCGCCGCCGCTCTGACGTGCCGAAACGGCATCACGCGCCGCGAAAAAGGCGCGAGCGTCCTCGACATCCACCGCCATCTGTCGAGTGAGTGCGCCGAGGTCCGCGAACTTGAGCTCGTCTCGAAATCGATGGAGGAAATCGACACGAACGCGTCGACCGTAAATATCGCCTGAGAAATCCAGCAGATAGACTTCGAGCAGCGGCTCAGCGGACTGCTTGACCGTCGGCCGCACGCCGAGGCTCGCAACGCCGTGCAGCACACCGTCGCCTACACCGCTCACTTCGACAGCGAAGATGCCGGAGAGCGCCGGCCGGTTATGCGCGACCCGCACGTTCGCTGTAGGAAAACCGAGTTTCCGGCCGAGGGCGTCGCCGCGCACCACGCGGCCGCTGATACTGTAAGCACGTCCGAGAAGCCGGGAAGCACGTGCTAGATCGCCTGCCGCCAGCGCTTCGCGAACCGCTGTGCTCGAAACGCGAGCGCCATCGAGCATCACGCTCGGCATGGCTTCGACCGTGTAGCCCAGACGCGACGCGTGCTGCCCGAGCAGCGCAATGTCGCCCGCGCGCCGCGCTCCAAACCGGAAGTCGTCGCCGACCAGCAAATATCGTACGCCGAGCCCGTTCACGAGCTTTGTCTCGATGAACTCTTCAGCCGTAATCTGTGCGAAGCGGTAGTCGAAGCGGCGCACGTACGTGCGCGTCATACCTTCTCTCGCGAGCAACGCGAGCTTGTCACGGACTGGGGTGAGTCTTACTGGTGCGCGATCCGGTGCAAAGAACTCGCGCGGATGGGGCTCGAATGTCATTGCACACGGGGCCAGTCCTCGCGCCTCGGCGATGTCCCGCAGGCGCGCGAGCATCGCCTGATGGCCGATATGCACGCCGTCGAAATTACCTATGGTGAGAGCAATCGGGCTATCGGCAGCAGCACGGGGAATGCTGCGCAGGATACGCATGCGTCCGGCGGGCAAGAAGCACCCGTAAAAGCTTGAATTCTATATGTTTTGCACGGACCGGTCTAGCCGTAGCGCACACGTCCCGGGGCCTGGGCTGCCTGCTGCAATACCCCTGCATACACCTCGCCGATGAGAATCAGCGCGGGCCCGCTCATCCCGACTTCGGCGATGCGTGGGAGATCCCGCAGTATGACGGCCCACTCCCGTCTTTGCGGCAGCGAAACATTCTCGACAACTACCACAGGTGTTGCTTCCGGCATGCCTTCGGCAGCTAATGCGTTCGCAATCAGCTCAGCCTGGCCTGCCCCCATGTAGATCACTGCCGTGTCGCTGGCGAGTGCTGCACGCGCCCACGGGTTGGTTTTTTCACCCACGCCCACGCGCGGGGTCAGAAAGGTCACGCTGCGCGCCACTCCGCGTTGTGTGAGCGAAACACCGAGCTCCGCACTTGCTGAGAGCGCGGCAGTCACGCCCGGCACGACCTCGTACGGAATACCTGCTGCTTTCAGAGCCTCGATCTCTTCCTGCGCACGCCCGAAAAGCATGGGGTCGCCGCCTTTCAGTCTGACGACCGTGTTGTGCTTCATTGCAGCGTCGATGAGGCGCTTGTTGATGAAACGCTGCGCTGTAGAGAGTTTGCCCGAGCGCTTTCCCACGGCTATGCGTTCCGCGCCGGACGCGAGCGCGATCGTGTCCGGGTGCACCAGCGCATCATGAAACACGATGTCTGCGCACGCGAGGACCCTGGCCGCACGTACCGTCAGGAGATCGGGTGCGCCGGGCCCGGCGCCGACAAGGTAAACCTTGCCGCACGTCATGGCGCCGCGCCATGCGACTCACGCCGTCTGAAGAGCGGAAGCGGACGCTCTACCGAGGCCTGATAAGGCTGACCGAAGTCGTGAAAAGCCTCGAGCGCCGTGCCGGTGTCTTCGCCCTCACGCAGCGCGAATGCATCGAAGCCGCAGCGCATGAGATGGAAGAGCTGGTCGCGCTGGATGTCGCCAATCGCGCGAAGCTCGCCTGCCCATCCGTACCTCTGCCGCAAGAGGCGCCCGATACTGTAGCCGCGCCCATCCGTAAAACTCTCGAAGAGGACGGCGATCACTCCCAGGCGATCGAGGTCGCCTGAGATGTCCACAGGATCATCATTGCCATCGAGCCACACGCCGACGCGGCCGGAACGCGTAAGCAGCTGCTCACGCGACGTGCGCCAGAGCGCAAGCGGGACGATGACGTCCACTGAAGCAGGAACCTGCGGTGAGGCCAGGTCCGCACCGACTTCAAGCAGTCGCCAGCTGTCGAGCGCGAGCTTTCGGTCCTTGATGAGCGCCATAAACGTGCTCCTTGAATGGTTCGATGCCGATGCGGCGCACGACGTCGATGAATCGATCAGCGTCACTGTCGCGGCGTTGCAGATAAAGCTCGATGAGCTTTTCGACGACGTCCGCAACTTCCTCCTGCGCGACCGATGGCCCCAGCACCTTCCCGAGCGATGCCGCGTTGCCTTGCGCGCCGCCGATCGAGATCTGGTAATACTCAGCCCCCTGCTTGTCGACGCCGAGAATGCCGATGTGGCCGATATGGTGATGGCCACAAGAGTTCATGCAGCCCGAGATGTTGAGGTCGAGCTCGCCGATGTCGTACACGAAATCCAGATCATCGAAGCGGTGCTGGATCGCCTCGGCTACCGGTATCGATTTCGCATTAGCCAGCGAGCAGTAGTCGCCGCCCGGACACGCGATGATGTTCGTAATCATTCCGATATTCGCGGTTGCGAGCTCCAGCCGCTGCGCTTCCTGCCAGACCGTATGTAGATCCGATTGCCGCACGTCAGGCAGCAGCAGATTCTGCTCGTGCGTGACGCGAAGCTCGCCGAAGCCGTAGTGGTCGGCGAGGTCCGCCACAGCGTCCATCTGCTCCGCGGTTGCATCGCCCGGAGGGACCCCGGTTTTCTTGAGCGAAAGCGTGACCGCTGCATAGCCCGGCATCTTGTGCGCGTGCACGTTGCGGCGCGCCCATGCTGCGAAACGGCGGTCACGGCCGAGCGCGAGAATGTAGCTGCTCGAGAGACTTTCAAGTTTTTCATAGGCCGGGCGCGTGAAACGCGCCGACACGCGCTCGACTTCTGCAGCGGTCAGCGTTGAGGGCGAATCCTTCAGGTGCTGCCACTCGGCCTCGACCTCGTCACGGAAGCCGGCGGGCGTCAGGTCTTTCACCAGTATCTTGATGCGCGCCTTCCACTTGTTGTCACGACGTCCGTAGCGGTTGTACGTGCGCAGGATCGCTTCGAGGTAGGTGAGGAGGTGCGGCCACGGCAGAAACTCTCGAATCACGGATCCAAGGATCGGTGTGCGACCCAGGCCACCGCCCACCAGCACGCGAAACCCGATCTCGCCCGATTCGTTGCGAACAGCGTGAAGGCCGACATCGTGCACCTGGACGGCAGCGCGGTCGTCCGTGGCGCCAGCGACAGCGATCTTGAATTTGCGCGGAAGGTATGCAAATTCGGGATGAAAGGTCGACCACTGGCGTACGATTTCGCACCATACGAGGGGATCGACGATCTCGTCAGGTGCGATCCCCGCCATATGGTCCGCGGTAATGTTGCGGATGCAATTGCCACTTGTCTGAATGGCGTGCATCTGAACAGTCGCTAGATGCGCAAGGATCTCGGGCACATCTTCAAGACGGGGCCAGTTGAGCTGGAGGTTCTGCCGCGTGCTCCAGTGTCCCGTCCCGCGGTCGTAGGTGCGGGTTATGTGAGCAAGCGCTCGCAACTGGCGCGAGGCGAGGAGCCCGTAAGGCACCGCAATCCGCAACATCGGTGCGTGCCGCTGGATATACAGACCGTTCTGCAACCGGAGCGGCCGGAAGTCGTCCTCCGACAGGCTTCCAGCCAGAAAGCGCCCGGTCTGATCCCGAAACTGCACCACCCGCTCGTCCACTAACCGCTGATCGATCTCGTCGTAGATGTACACGCGCTCACCCCCAGTCGGACTAGGTTAAGGGCTCGCCTTATAGCTTCAAAGACTATTGTGTTAAAGTCTCAGAAGATTTCGGCATTAGGCGCCTCTTATGAAGCTCCAGCAGCTTAAATATCTGCGTGAAGTGGTGCGGCGGGGCCTCAACGTCTCCGAGGCAGCGGAAGCGCTCTACACATCACAGCCGGGCATCAGCAAACAGATCCGGCTCCTCGAAGACGAGTTGGGCGTACAGATACTCGTGCGTCATGGAAAGCGCGTGGTCGACGTCACCGAGCCGGGCCGGATCATCGTCGACATCGCGGACCGGATGCTCCAGGACGCCGAGAGCCTCAAGGCGGTCGGGCGCGAGTTCGGTAAAGAGGACACGGGCGCCCTCTCCATCGCCACCACGCCGACGCAGGCGCGGTACGCGCTGCCTCCCGTAGTCCAGCAGTTCATCAAGCGCCATCCGCGCGTGCGGCTCAGCTTGCGTGAGGGCAGCCCCGACCAGATTGTCGAGCTCGTAGCAGAGGGTGCCGTGGACATCGGCATTGTCGCGGAGGCGCATCCACAGGCGGACACCCTGGTGCTGCTGCCCTGCTACCAATGGAACCGTGGCGTGCTCACGCCGCCGGATCATCCGCTCCTGCGCGAAAAACCGCTTACTCTCGAAGCGATCGCCAGGTACCCCATCGTCACATATGACTTTGCATTCAACGCGGGCTCTGCGATTGCCAAAGCGTTCGATGCGCGCGGCATCAAGACCAACGTGGCGCTGACCACCGTCGACGCCGATGTAATCAAAGGATACGTCGAGCTTGGCGTGGGCGTCGGCATCCTGGCCAAGATGGCATTCGACCCGGAGCGCGACCGGGGTCTACGGCTCGTCGACGCAAGTCATCTCTTCGAAGCGAGCACCACGCGGATCGCAATTCGCCGCAATGCCTATCTGCGGCGTTACGTTTATGACCTTATCGAGCTTTTTGCACCGCACCTCTCGCGCGCGGTGGTTGAGAAAACAATGCGAGGCCCCGGCACGGATTACGAGCTGTAGAAGCTACGCCACCGCGCGCGTACGAACACGCATCTGACGGCGCGCGGCGCTCACGGCGCCATGACGCCGAAAGCACATGTCGCTTGCCTACCCCCCATTCATGAGCTGCGTCACGATACCGACGATGGTGTCGTTGCTCCAGTCGATGTCGCCCACGAGCCGGTAACGCGCGCGCCCGTCCGGCCCGACGAGAAAGCTCGTCGGCAACACCCGCACCGACCAGGCCCGTGTCACCGTCTTCCCGGGATCCAGCAACACAGGAAGCTCGAACTGAGTCTGGGCCATGAACTGCCGCACGCGGGCGTCGGGTTCGTCCACGTTTACCGCGAAGACGGTGAAAGGCTTGCCGGCAAGGCGCTCTCGCAGGCGCTGGATCGACGGCATTTCCTGGCGGCACGGCTCGCACCACGTTGCCCAGAAGTTTACGAGGACGACCTGTCCCCGATAGCGGCCGATATCATGGGTGATGCCCTGGGGGTCTTTAAGCACGAGCGGCGCAACCGGGTTGCCGATCAACGGCTTCAATGCAGGTGCGGAAGCGCAGAACGCGGCTGACGCGAAGAACGACAGCAGGAAAGCGCAGACCGTTTTCATTCGGCAACCTTGTGATTGAAGTCGCGCAACCTGAACCCGAGCGCGAAGAGCGACACGAAGTATGCGACGGCGCCTGCAGCAATAACCACCGAGAGTCGCAACATGCGCTCTGAGCCCTGCGCCGTGAGCCACTGTGTATTGTCGCCCGCGGTGACCCACAGCACCGTACCCATGGCATACACCGCAAGCCCCAGCTTCAGCGCGAATACGCCCCAGCCTGGCTGAGGCTGATACACGCCGGAGCGTCGCAGCAACGCGTAGAGCAGCGCGGCGTTTACGCAAGCGCCGATGCTGATCGCGAGTGCGAGACCCGCGTGCCGCAGCTGCCACACGAGCACGAGGTTCAGGACCTGCGTCGTCACGAGACTCGCAATCGCGATTTTGACCGGCGTCTTGATGTTCTGCCGGGCATAAAACGCGGGCGCGAGTATCTTCACGAGAATCAGTGCAACGAGACCGATGCTGTAGGCCACGACCGCGTTGCGCGTCTCGAAAGTGTCGGTGGCCGTGAACGCGCCATATTGAAAAAGCGTCGTCACGAGCGGAACAGCGAGGAGCGCAAGGGCAGCGGCCGCGGGAACCGCGAGAAGCAGCGTAATGCGAAGCCCCCAGTCGAGCAGACGCGAGTACTCGTCCCCCGAACGCGACGCATAATGCTTCGAGAGGCTTGGCAGCAGGATAGTGCCCAGCGCGACACCCAGAAGCCCCAGTGGAAACTCCATCAGCCGGTCTGCGTAATACAACCACGACACGCTGCCCGTAATCAGGAACGATGCGAAGATGTTGTTGATGACGAGCGAAAGCTGACCGATCGAAACGCCGAACACGGCAGGTCCCATCTGGCGAAGTACGCGCCAGACCCCCGAGTCTTTGAGGTCGAGCTTGAAGCGCGGCAGCAACGAAAGGCGCAGGAGAAAGGGCACCTGAAACGCCAGCTGCAGCACACCGCCTGCAAGCACGGCCCACGCAAGCGCCATGACGGGCGGATCGAAGTAAGGCGCTCCCCAGAGTGCGAATCCGATGAAACTTAAATTGAGTAGCGCCGGAGTCACGGCAGGGACGGAAAACCGGCTGTAGGTGTTGAGAATGCCGCCTGCGAAAGCCGTCAGCGATATGAACAGGATGTAAGGGAACGTGATCTTCAGAAGATCGACTGCGAGCGCGTATTTTGCCGGCTCCGCAGAAAAGCCAGGCGCCGTGACGTAGATCAAGAGCGGCGCCGCGATGACACCGATCACGCTGACCGCAAACAGCGCGAGCGCCAGCACCGCAGAGACGTGATCGACGAGAAGCCGCGTCTCCGCCTGCCCACGCTGGTTCTTGTACTCTCCCAATATGGGCACGAACGCCTGGGAGAACGCCCCCTCGGCGAACAGCCGTCGCAGGAGGTTGGGGAGCTTGAAGGCGACAAAAAATGCGTCGGTCATCGCCCCGGCCCCGAAAACCCGCGCGATAATCGCGTCGCGGACGAACCCGAGCACACGCGAGACGAAGGTGAGGCTGCTGACCGTCGCCAGGACCTTGAGTAGATTCATTGTTTTGGTTGGTGCCGCGAGGGGTGCATCCGCCTTGTAAATAGCGCGGATTACTCGTATGATAGCGCCCTTTTTCCTCGCAGAATCCGGAGTTTACATGGCCAACACCGCATCAGCCAGAAAGCGCGCCCGCCAGAGCGAAAAGCAGCGCCAGCACAACTCGAGCTTGCGCTCCGAATTGCGCACGGCCGTCAAGAACGTGAGAAAGGCAATCGAAGTGGGCGACCGCTCGGCCGCCCAGACTGTGCTGCAAGGCGCGGCGAGCACGATCGACAGGATCGCTGACAAGAACATCATCCACAAGAACAAGGCTGCGCGCCACAAGAGCCGCCTCGCGGCCGCCATCAAGGGTATGGCTAGCGCTTAACTGCGGCCCCCGCCTCTGGCGGCGTAACTGACTTGCCCTCCTGAAATGTGACCTGAGGAAAGGAGGTTGCGGAGTAGGTTACGGAGGGAAACCATCGGTTTCTATCTGTTCGTGGGCGGCGAGGCCCCAGCGCAGGCGAGCGCCGTCCCATCCCAGCCACGGTTGCACTCACGGCCACGATGGGCAAGAATTCAACGAACGGCGGCTTCAGAGGCCGCCGTGCTTTTTTGGAGCGCCGGAGTCCATCATGTCCCACGTCATGAATACGTACGCACGTCTCCCCGTGGCTTTCGAACGCGGCGAAGGTGCCTGGCTTTGGGATACACACGGCAAACGCTATCTCGATGCGCTCGCCGGCGTCGCGGTATGCGGATTGGGCCATGCGCACCCACGCTTGACGTCCGCGCTGCGCGAGCAGGTGGGGAAGCTCATTCACACGTCCAATCTTTACGAGATAAGTCTTCAGGAAAAGCTGGCCGACCGGCTCACCGCCGTCTCCGGGATGGAGAGTATTTTTTTCTGCAACTCGGGGTGCGAAGCAAACGAGGCCGCGATCAAGCTTGCGCGCCTCTACGGACACAAAAAAGGTATCGAGGCGCCAGCGATCATCGTCATGGAGAAAGCCTTCCACGGTCGCACCATAGCCACACTCACGGCGACCGGCAGCCGGAAAGCGCAGGCCGGGTTCGAGCCCCTGCTCTCCGGATTCGTGCGCGTGCCTTTCGATGACCTCGAAGCCGTGCGTCGCGTCGCTGCGAACAATCGCAACGTGGTCGGCGTGCTTGTGGAGCTTATTCAGGGCGAAGGCGGCGTGAACGTCTGCAGCGCTGACTACCTCAAGGGTTTGCGCGACATCTGCGATCAGAACGAGTGGCTTCTCATGCTCGACGAAGTGCAAAGCGGAACCGGCCGCACCGGCACATGGTTCGCGTTTCAGCATTCAGGCGTGAAGCCGGATGTCGTAACGCTGGCGAAAGGACTCGGCAACGGCGTGCCAATCGGCGTTTGTCTCGCCGCTGGTGTCGCTGCGACGCTCTTCAAGCCGGGTAGTCACGGCTCGACGTTTGGCGGCAATCCCCTCGCCTGCGCGGCCGGGCTCGAAACGCTTGCGATCATCGAAGAAGACGCGTTGATGCGCAATGCTGTCGAGATCGGCGAATTCCTGCGCGAGCAACTCAGACTGCGCCTTGGCTCGACGCCGGGTGTCAGGGAAGTGCGCGGGGTGGGCCTGATGATCGGCATCGAGCTGACGTCGCCCTGCGGCGAGCTCGTGAAACGCGCACTCGACGCCGGCCTCCTGATCAACGTCACGGCCGATACGGTCGTGCGGCTCCTCCCGCCCCTCATCTATACGCGAGAAGAGGCGCAGCATGTGCTCGACACCCTGGTCCCGCTGATCGTCGAGTTCCTGGATCAGCTGGCGGCTTCGGGCACACCACAGGTCGCCGCGCAGCCCGCCTGAAGCGGGCACGAAAGTGAACCGCCATGCCTCCAAGACATTTTCTGCAACTGAAGGATTTCAGCCGCGACGAGCTCGCGCACGTGTTCGAGCGCACGCGCTGGATCAAGGAACGCTTTAAGCGATACGCACCGCACCGCCCACTGCACGACCGCACGCTCGCGATGGTGTTCGAAAAACATTCAACGCGAACCCGCGTCTCGTTCGAGGCAGGCATGCACCAGCTTGGCGGCTCTGTCATCACCCTCATGACACGCGACACCCAGATGGGGCGCGGCGAACCCATTGAAGACGTAGCGCGCGTAATTACGCGTATGGTCGACATTGTCATGATCCGCACGTACGAGCAGGAAATCATAGAGCGCTTCGCGGCTCATTCCCGCGTGCCGGTAATCAACGGGCTGACGAACGAGTATCACCCGTGCCAGATCCTCGGCGACATCTATACGTTTATCGAGCATCGCGGCGACATCCAGGGCGCTACGGTCGCCTGGATCGGGGACTCGAATAACGTCTGCAACACGTGGCTTCAGGCGGCAGAGGTATTCGACTTCAACGTTCACGTTTCGACGCCGCCCGGTTATGAAGTAGAACCTGAGCGCGCCGGCCTTTACGGCACCGATCACTATGAAGTGTTTGCGGACCCGATGGAAGCTGTGCGCGGCGCGGACCTCATCACCACCGATGTGTGGACGAGCATGGGCTTCGAAGCCGAAGGTGCCGAGCGCAAGCGCGATTTCGAGGACTGGCAGGTCGACGGCGACATGATGGCCGCGGCGAAAGACGACGCCGTATTCATGCATTGTCTTCCCGCGCACCGCGGTGAGGAAGTGTCCGCCTCCGTCATTGACGGCGCGCAAAGCATCGTCTGGGACGAGGCTGAAAATCGCCTGCACACCCAGAAAGCCTTGATGGAATTCCTGCTCCTCGGCCGGGTGCAGCCATGAAACGCCTGCGACGACGGCGCTGATCTTCAGGCTTGTTCCACAGCGCGCTGCCGCTGCCCGACGGCCGCCGCTCACTTGGTTTTCGAAATAAACAGGATTCTCAATGAACACAGTCAATAAGGTCGTGCTCGCTTACTCCGGCGGGCTCGACACGTCAGTGATACTCAAATGGTTGCAGGATGTTTACCACTGCGAGGTCGTCACATTCACGGCAGACATCGGGCAAGGCGAAGAGGTCGAGCCTGCACGCAGGAAAGCAGAACAGTGCGGGGTCAAGCAGATTTTCATCGACGACCTCCGAGAGGAGTTCGTGCGCGACTTCGTTTATCCGATGTTTCGCGCAAACGCGGTCTACGAAGGCGAGTATCTGCTCGGAACCTCGATCGCGCGTCCGCTGATCGCCAAGCGGCTGGTCGAGATCGCGAAGAAAACCGGCGCCGACGCCATTTCGCACGGCGCCACCGGCAAGGGCAACGACCAGGTGCGCTTCGAGCTTGGCGCCTACGCACTATTGCCGGAGGTACGCGTCATTGCGCCCTGGCGCGAGTGGGACCTCACCTCGCGGGAGAAGCTTGTCGCCTACGCGGAGAAGAACGGTATTGCTGTCGACTACAAAAAGAAAAAGGGGCAGGCGCCCTATTCCATGGACGCGAATCTTCTGCACATCTCCTATGAGGGCGGCATTCTGGAAGATCCCGGCTACGAGCCTGAGGAGTCCATGTGGCGCCTTACGGTGTCGCCCGAAAAAGCACCCGGTAAACCGGAATACGTTGAGCTCTCGTATGAAAAAGGCGACATCACGGCAGTCAACGGCAAGGCCATGACTCCGGCCGAGGTCCTCACCGAGCTGAACCGCCTGGGTGGACGTCACGGCATCGGGCGACTGGATCTTGTCGAGAATCGATACGTCGGGATGAAATCGCGCGGATGCTATGAGACACCGGGCGGCACCATCATGCTGAAAGCGCACCGCGCGATGGAATCGATCACGCTGGATCGCGAAGTGCTTGCACTGAAAGACGATCTCATGCCGCGCTACGCACGCATGATCTACAACGGCTACTGGTTCAGCCCGGAACGTGAGCTCCTGCAAAAGCTGATGGACGACTCGCAAAAAACGGTAAACGGAGTCGTTCGGCTGAAGCTGTACAAGGGAACTGTGCTTACGGTCGGCCGAACTTCGCCGCGAAACTCGCTTTTCGATCCGGCTATTTCCACCTTCGAGGAAGACGACGGCGCTTACGACCAGGCTGAAGCCGCCGGCTTTATCCGCCTCAACGCGCTGCGCCTTAGAATCGCTGCCAGACTCAAAAAGTCGAGGCGCTGATGACGACCATAGCGGTGGTTCGCAAAAACGGTTACGCGGCCATCGCTGCCGATACGATGACCAAGTGGGGCTCCGGCAAGGAAACCGCTGAATACATCGTCAATCATGGCAAGATTTTCAAAGTCCGGGACACCTACCTCGGTGTTACCGGTAACGCGACGTTTCAGGCGATCCTCCGCGATTACTTCGCCCGGCCGCGTGTTCCGTCCCGCTTCGATACCCCGCTCGAAATTTTCAAAACCTGGCAGAAGCTGCACGCCGTCCTCAAACAGGACTATTACCTTGTAGCCGGGCATGGAGAAGACGACGCGATCGAGTCGTCGCGCATGGACGTTCTCATCGCCAATGCTCGCGGTATTTTCGGCGTCGCTGCACACCGGACGGTTCAGGAGTTCACGAAGTTCTATGCGTTCGGAAGCGGCGGCGACATCGCACTGGGTTCGATGTATGCGATGTACGACGATCCGAAACGTTCTGCTGAAGACATTGCACGCAGGGCAATCGAAGGCGCCGCGGAGTTCGATGACAGCACCGGCCTGCCCGTCATGTCGCATGCCATAAAATTGCGGCGCGCGTGACGATAGATCTGCGGCTTCTATTCACTCACTTTCTCAATTAGAGGCAGCCCCATGCCTACGTTCGATATCGTTTCGGAAGTAAATCAGGTCGAAGTTCACAATGCACTCGACCAGTCCAACAAGGAAATTACGAACCGTTTCGATTTCAAGGGTTCGGATGCGCGCGTCGAGTTCAACGAGAAAGAAAAAACGTTGACCTTGTACGCCGACGACGATTTCAAGCTGACACAGGTGAACGACGTTCTCACTGGCAAGCTCGCGAAGCGCGGTATCGATGTGCGGTGCCTCAAACCCGGAGACATCGACAAAGTGAGCGGCAACAAGGTCAAGCAAGGCGTGGTGGTGCGGGAAGGCGTCGAGCAGGAGCTCGCCAAGAAAATCGTCAAGCTCGTGAAGGACAGCAAGATGAAGGTGCAGGCGAGCATTCAAGGCGACGTGGTGCGCATCTCGAGCGCCAAGAAAGACACACTGCAGGACGCGATCGCGCTCGTCCGAAAGTCGATCACCGACTTTCCTTTGCAGTTCAAGAATTTCAGGGACTAGGGCGGCGCTCGCCTTCGCTCGGGCCTCGCCGCTATTCAGTGCACTCGGGTGTGTGGTGCAGTTTCAAGCTCGAATCGGCAGGCTTCGCCCGCGATTCAGTTCAAATTGGTGTTTCCGGCGCAAAGTAGGGTTTCACTTTGCGACATCACGGTTGATCGACGCAAAGTAGGCGTTCACTTTGCGGCGGGATAGTGACGCGACGGTAGCTATCGCGCGAGGCCTTGGATCCAGCGGTCGTAAACGCGGTCTGCGACTGCGTGTAGCGCGTCCAGCCGGGCGCTGAGGCTTACGCGCATCTCTTCGGGCGTCTGTACTACGGGGCTGCGCCTGATGTTCTCGCTGATTTCCTCTACGCCGCTCTCGCACCAGCTTTCGATGATCTCTTCGGTCACTTCGATGTGGCACTGCATGCCGAAATGGTTTCCGAAAGCGAAAGCCTGGTTTTCACAATGCGCGCTCGACCACACACGCACCGCAGCTTCCGGAATCGAGAAGGTTTCGCCGTGCCAGTGATAGGAAAGAAAAGTGCCAGGTAAGGCCCACCCCTTCGCTTCGGGCGTCGACAGCACATTGACCGGGCTCCACCCGATCTCTTTCACTGCGTTGCGGCTTACCGTTCCGCCGAGCGCCTTTGAAAGCAGTTGTCCGCCAAGGCAATGGCCGATCACCGGCACATCGGCTTCAATGGCTTCGCTCACGAGCGCGAGCATCGGGGTGATCCACGGCAGGTCATCGTTCGCACTCATCGCGCCGCCCATCATCGCGAGACCTGCGATGTTTTCAGCACGCGGCAGCGGCTCGCCTTCATCGATCTTCACGACGTGCCATGGTATGCGGCGCTGCGCGAGGTATGTGGCAAAATGACCCGGCCCTTCGTGCGGCGCAAAACGGCAAATGGCAATGGCTTTCATCGACCCTCGATCTACATGCGCATCCGCAGTTTAGCGTTTGCTCTTCTCTCGCTGCTGGCGGCGCCGGCTGACGCAGTCGACATCACGGTGTCAGCCCTCTTCAGCGGCAAGGCCGTGCTGATCGTCAATGGGAGCAAGCCCCGCACCCTGAGCGCGGGTCAAACGACACCCGAAGGCGTGAAGCTCCTGAGCGCGACCAGCGAATCGGCTGTGATCGAATTCGAAGGACGTCGTCAGAGTCTCAGCGTGGGCGAAGGGACGCGCGTGGCGAGCCCGCCTGCGGCCAGCAGCTCGGGGCGAAGCACAATACTCGCGGATTCGCGCGGTCACTTCTTCACCACCGGGTCGATCAACGGCAACTCGGTGCGCTTCATGGTCGATACGGGGGCCACCAGCGTTTCCCTTTCATCGGCTGAGGCGACGAAGCTGGGAATCAACTACCGCACGGGTCGACGCGCCCAATCCAATACTGCGAACGGGTTCATCTCGGTATTTGTAGTTCAGCTGGACAACGTGCGTGTCGGTGAAATCACCCTGAACAACGTTACGGCGACGGTCAGCGAAGGGCCGTCGCACGTTGCGCTTCTCGGCATGAGCTTTCTCAACCGCACGCAGATGACGCGCGACGGCGATACGATGATTCTGGTGAGGCGCTATTAACGCCTGGGTTCGGCATTCAGCGGAACCCGGCTTTCGCCGATCGTAATCCGGATTCCCGGTCCTGAATTTTCGTTCTGAATCCTGAATCCTAGTTCCTCGATCCGGCCGTCAGGTTCTTGCTGACCTCGAGCTCGGGGTCGTTCTTGTAGACGCCGCGCACGTTCATCGCCGCGAGACACACTTGCAGGACGATCAGCGCATACGCACCCGAATGCCAGCCCCATGCGCTCCACAACACGTTGCTGGCGAGGAAAACCCAGAATCCCACGGTCCGCTTACGTTGTGACTTCGATGCGACGAGCCACGCCGCGATCACCGTGACGATCATGGCCGGCCACTGCAAGAGGTCAAGGAGATCCATCAGTCAGAGTTCAGTAAAACCGGCTTACTCGGAACGTTTGCCCGGCTCTGAAGCCGGCTTTTCCACGAGCGACAGGAGATGGCCGAACTTGGTGAGCTTCGTCTCCAGATAGCCGCGGTTTGCCTCACGAGGTGGCGCCTCGACAGCGACACGTTCCACGACTTTCAGGCCGTAGCGCTCAAGCGCCGCAACCTTCTCCGGATTGTTGGTCATCAGACGCACGTCGCGCACCCCCAGGTCGAAGAGGATGTGAGCCCCCGCGCTGTAATCGCGCATATCGGCCGCGAAGCCGAGCGCGTGATTGGCCTGCACGGTGTCGTGCCCCTCATCCTGCAGTGCATACGCCTGGATCTTGTTGAGAAGGCCAATGCCGCGGCCTTCGTCGAACATGTACACGAGGACACCGCTCCCCGCATTCTCGATCGACGTTAGCGCCGCATCGAGCTGCTCGCCGCAGTCGCAGCGTTCAGACCCGAACACGTCACCCGTCAGGCATTGTGAGTGCAGTCGCACGAGCACGGCGGTATGTGGTGTGATTTCGCCTTTGACGAGCGCGACGTACGCGACGGTCTCGAGGCTGTCCGCGTAAATGATCAGTTTGAACGCGCCGGCCTTGCGCGTGGGCAGCACCGTCTCGGCACGACGTCGCACCGCGCGCTCGCCTTCGCGATACGCAACAAGGTCGGCGATCTGCACGATCTCCATCGCGTGCGCTGCTGCGAAACGCTCGAGCTCCGGCATACGCGCCATCGTTCCGTCCGCGTTGAGAATCTCGCAGATCACGCCGGCCGGCTTCAGGCCTGCGATGCGCGCGAGGTCGACGGCGGCTTCAGTATGCCCGCGCCTGACCAGCACACCGCCGTCGAGAGCGCGTAGCGTCTGAAGCCGTCCCGGCCGGATGAGGTCCGCAGGACGCGTGCCTTCAGCGATTGCGGTGGCGATGGTGCGCGCGCGATCCTGCGCTGACATGCCGGACCCGACACCCTCGCGGGCGTCGATAGGCGTCGCAAAAGCAGTCTGGAACTTCGTGTTGTTGACACGATCATCGGTAATGAGCGAAAGCTCGAGTTCCCGCATCCGCTCTTCGGTCAGAGCCAGTGAAACCAGACCTCGCGCATGCGTCACCATGAAGTTGATCGCCTCGGGCGTCGCCTTTTCCGCAGCGATGAAAAGGTCGCCTTCATTTTCGCGATCCGCACTGTCGACGAGGATGACCATGCGACCCCTGCGCACGTCGGGCAGAACGCGCTCGATGATGAATTCGCTCGTTCTCCGCGAGTCCATTTCCATGTCCACGAGCCTCAGGCGCGCGTGCCGCTGGTAATAAGTCGCATGAATTCGGCGCGCGTTTTTTCGCTATTGAACTCACCGGTGAACGCGGATGTCGTGGCAATCGAGTGCTGCTTTTGCACCCCCCGCATCACCATGCACATGTGTTGCGCTTCGATGACCACGGCAACGCCGAGGGGCTTCAGCGTTTCTTCGATGCAATTCCGGATGTCGACTGTCAGACGTTCCTGGACCTGCAAGCGGCGGGCGAATGCGTCGACGACGCGCGGGATCTTGGAAAGGCCGACGATATGGCCGTTGGGGATGTAAGCCACGTGCGCCTTTCCGAAAAACGGCAGCATATGATGCTCGCAGAGCGAATACACCTCGATTTCGCGAACGATCACCATCTGCTGATATTCCTCGCGGAACATGGCAGACCGCAGAATCAGCGCGGGGTCCACGCCGTAGCCGTGCGTGAGGAACTGCCACGCCTTCGCGACGCGCTCGGGCGTTTTAACCAGACCTTCGCGCATGGGGTCTTCACCAAGCTCGCTCAGCACGCTGTGCACGTGCCCGGCCATGCGTTGCACCGCCGCGGGATTGTATTGATCGATTTTCGCGTAGCCGTTCGCTTCGCTTTCGGGCTGCTCGCGTGGATCGTTCATAGAGACTCCGGTGCAGGATGAAATTGCGGCATATCTTATCGCGCCATCCGCGCGTTTATCGCGGACAGGATCGTGTCGACTGTGAGGCCCGCATCGGCGATCTGCAAGCCGGGCTCGCCCTGGTCGATGAAACGATCGGGTAGCCCCAGCTGTAACACCGGGGTGTTAACGCCGTGACGGTTCAAGCTTTCCAGTACCGCGCTGCCGGCGCCGCCCGCGACTACGTTTTCCTCGACGGTCACGAGAAGATCGTGCCGCCTTGCAAGGTCGAGCACCAGCGCGTCATCAAGCGGCTTTACGTAACGCATGTTCGCAACAGTGGCGTCGAGCTGCTCGGCCACCTTGAGCGCCGGATGCACCATCGCGCCGAAAGCGAGAATCGCCACCTTCGGCTGCCCGGTCGTCTGGTGAACGCCGCCTTCGCGCCGGATTTCGCCTTTACCGATTGGCAGCGCGTGCATTTCTCTGGAGATTTGCACGCCAGGGCCAGTGCCGCGCGGATAGCGCACAGCAACGGGGGAGCTCATCTGAAATGCCGTATAGAGCATCTGCCGACACTCGTTCTCGTCCGAAGGCGTCATCACCGTCATGTTCGGAAGGCAGCGCAGATAGGTGAGATCGAAGCTGCCGTTGTGGGTGGCGCCATCCGCCCCGACCAGTCCGGCCCGATCGATCGCCAGCACGACCGGCAGGTTCTGGATCTGTACGTCATGAATGAGCTGATCGTAGGCACGCTGCAGAAAAGTCGAGTAGATCGCCACGACAGGCTTGCAGCCCTCGCACGCGAGACCCGCGGCGAAAGTGAGCGCGTGCTGCTCGGCGATGCCGACGTCGAAGTAGCGCTCCGGAAAGCGCTCGGCGAAGCTCACGAGCCCTGAGCCTTCACGCATCGCCGGCGTGATCGCAACCAGCCTCGAGTCGGCTTCGGCCATGTCGCAGATCCAGTCTCCGAAGATCTGCGTGTAAGTAAGCTTACCGCCGGGTTTGTTGCCGACGATCCCGTTGGTGTGATCGAATTTCGAGACACCGTGGTACAGAACGGGATCCACTTCCGCGAGCTTGTAACCCTGGCCTTTGCGCGTGACCACGTGAAGAAACTGCGGCCCGCGCAGGTGCTTGATGTTGTTCAGTGTGGGGATAAGAGAATCGAAATCGTGCCCGTCGATCGGCCCGATGTAGTTGAACCCGAATTCTTCGAACATCGTGCCGGGCGTGACCATGCCTTTCATGTGCTCTTCGGCGCGTCGCGCAAGCTCGCCGAGCACGCGCTCGCCGAGACCGAGTGCCGCACGGTAAGCGCGCCCCGACATGAGCCTCGCGAGATATTTATTGAGAGCGCCCACCGGCGGCGAGATCGACATGTCGTTGTCGTTGAGGATGACGAGGAGATCGACGTCCATGTCACCCGCGTTATTCAGTGCTTCGAACGCCATTCCCGCGGTCATCGCCCCATCGCCGATCACCGCGACAGCGCGTCGCTGTTCGCCTTTCAATTTGGCGCCAACAGCCATTCCGAGCGCTGCGCTGATCGACGTACTCGAGTGTGCCGTCCCGAATGTGTCGTACTCGCTTTCCTCACGGCGCGGGAAGCCGGACATCCCTTTCCACATCCGAAGCTTTTGCATGCCTTCGCGGCGCCCGGTGAGTACCTTGTGGCCGTACGTCTGATGGCCCACGTCCCATACGATGCGGTCACGCGGCGTATCGAAGACATAGTGAAGGGCAATTGTGAGCTCGACGGTCCCGAGGTTCGACGAGAGATGGCCGCCCGTCTGGCTCACCGATTCGAGTAGAAACTGTCGAAGCTCCTGTGCGAGACGCCGCAGCTGGCTCTTCTCCAGTTGCCGCAACTCGTGCGGGTAATTGATATCGTTCAGGAGCTCGTACATCAGAATTTTCTCAGAACGATGAAATCGGCCAGCTGGCGCAGGCGCAGGGCGCGCTCGCCGAAGCCTTCGAGTGCATGCAGCGCATCGTGCCGCAGCTCTTCGGCAAAGCGGCGCGACTCCGTCACACCGAGTGCGCTTACGTATGTGGGCTTGTTTTGTTGTGCATCCTTGCCCGCAGTCTTGCCGAGCGTCGCGGTCGGCGCCTCCGCGTCGAGTACGTCATCCACGACCTGGAAAGCGAGCCCAACGAGTTTCGCAAAGGTATCGAGGTGTGCAAGCGCCTCTGACCCAAGCTCCGTTCCGCAGCGCGCGCCGAGCAAAGCCGCAGCGCGAATGAGGGCGCCGGTTTTATGAATATGCATGAGTTCCAGCTCGGGCACGGTGAGTTTGCGGCCGACCGACTCGAGGTCGATCGCCTGGCCGCCCGCCATACCCCTTGAGCCCGATGCCGTCGCGAGGAGCTTCACCATCTCCAGCTGCGCATTGGGATCATCGGCGAGGCGGTACTCGGCGATCAATTGAAAAGCCAGGCTTTGCAGAGCATCGCCCGCAAGGAGCGCCGTCGACTCGTCGAACTCGACGTGACACGTGGGTTTACCGCGGCGAAGCACGTCGTCGTCCATGCACGGGAGATCGTCATGCACGAGGGAGTATGCGTGGATCAACTCTACTGCCGCGCCCGCAATGGTGACCCGCTCGACGTCAGCACCGGCGAGCTCGCCCGCCGCAAATGCGAGCAACGGCCGCACGCGTTTGCCGGCACCCAGCACGGCGTAACGCATTGCTGAATGCAGGCGCCCCGGGACGATGCGCTGGGCCGGCAGCACCTGCTCGAGAAACAGTTCAATGCGGCTTTGCCGGGCGGAGACCCAGCTCTGGAAATCGGCGGGGAGATTCACACTACTGCTCGGTCGAACCAAAGTTCTTCAGCACGTTCTCTTCGAGGATCCTCACTTGCTGCTGCGCATCCTGCAATGCAATCTGACAATACTTGAGAAGTTCGGCACCGCGCTTGTAGGCGGCGAGCGAGTCTTCAAGCGGCATCTGCCCCGCCTCCATGCTCGCAACGATTTTTTCGAGCTCAGTGAGCGCCGATTCGAAAGTAGGCGCGTCCTGAGTCTTGCCGGGGGTGGCCATAAGGAAACCTGAGAAACCGAAAGATTAACGCAATCAGTAGCTTGCGGTCAAATTGAAGCGCTGTCCACTCGCCGTGCAAGCGCATGACGCAGCAATTGAAAAATCGCTGCGATGCGAACACTATTAGCGCCGTCAGCAGGCGCTCTACTTCCAATATCCGCCGCAATCGCTGAATGCACTCGGCTACGGCCGGCGGCGGCGCACTCGCTTAACAATCAGGGGAACGCCTTGGGTAAGAAGCTCGTCGTCGCGGGCGCGATCGTGCTCTGTGTTGCAGCTTTCTATGCGTTCGGGTTCGACCGCTATTTATCACTCGAATATTTCAGAGCGCAGCGCGGGACGATCGACGCCTATGTCTCTGCGTCGCCTCTGCATGCGGGGCTGACTTTCTTCCTCGTCTACGTGCTCGTTACCGGTCTTTCGTTGCCGGGAGCGGCGGTTATGACGCTGATCGCCGGCGCTGTGTTCGGCCTCCTGTGGGGGACGGTGATCGTCTCATTTGCGTCTTCGATCGGCGCCACCATCGCCTTTCTTGCATCACGTTGGCTCCTGCGGGACTGGGTACAGCAGCGCTTCGGCGATCGGCTGAAGACCATCAACGCTGGGATCGATAAAGAAGGTCCGTTCTACCTTTTCGCACTCCGGCTGGTCCCGGTGCTTCCGTTTTTTGCGATCAATCTTGCGATGGGGTTGACTCCGCTTCGCGCGCGCACCTTTTATTGGGTCAGCCAGCTGGGCATGCTCGCGGGAACGCTCGTTTACGTATATGCCGGGACGCAGCTCGGGCAGTTCAGGGTTACGTGGCAGCTCATTGCAGCGTTTGCGTTGCTCGGGATTTTTCCGCTCGCCGCGAAGAAGACGCTCGATGCGCTACAAGCCCGGAAGGTATACCGCCGCTGGAAACGGCCGATTCGCTTCGATCGTAACCTCATTGTGATCGGCGGCGGTTCGGCCGGGCTCGTGTCCGCCTACATCGCAGCAGCGGTGAAAGCCAAAGTGACGCTCGTCGAGAAGCACCGCATGGGCGGTGACTGCCTTAACACCGGCTGCGTGCCTTCCAAGGCGCTCATCCGCTCGGCGAAGCTGCTCGCGCAGATTGGCCGTGCGCGCGAGCTCGGGCTTACTTCAGCCCGCGCAGAGTTCGACTTCGGCGCCGTCATGGAACGCGTACGGCGAATCATCACGACCATCGAGCCGCACGACTCCGCGGCACGTTACGAAAGTCTCGGCGTTGAGTGTCTTGCAGGTACGGCGACGATCGCGAGCCCGTGGAGTGTCGAGGTCGTGCTCGGCGACGGCGCAAAGCGCGTTCTCACGACGCGAAGCATCATCATTGCCGCAGGCGCGCGCCCATTCGTGCCGCCCATTCCAGGCTTGAGAGAGGCGAATCCGCTGACGTCTGACACGGTGTGGGACTTGAGAACGCTGCCGCGCCGCCTCGTGGTGCTCGGCGGCGGTCCGATCGGCAGCGAGCTCGCGCAGTGCTTCGCCCGCTTTGGCTCAGAGGTAACACAAGTCGAGATGCTGCCGCGCATCCTCATTCGCGAAGATCCTGAGATCTCGGCGCTGGTGGCCGAGCGCTTCGCTGCAGAAGGGATACGTCTCCTCGTCGGGTACAAAGCTAAAGCAGTCGTTTCGGAAGGCGACGGAAAACTGTTGGTCGTCGAAGCCGAAGGCAAAGAGACACGCATCCCGTTCGATGCCCTGCTCTGCGCGGTTGGACGCTCGCCGAACACCGAGGGCTATGGTCTCGATACTTTGGGAATCCCCGTCACTGCAGCAAAGACCGTGCAGACCAATGAGTATCTGCAGACGCTCTATCCGAATATCTTTGCATGCGGTGACGTGGCAGGGCCGTACCAGTTCACGCACACGGCGGCGCACCAGGCGTGGTTCGCGTCCGTCAACGCGCTGTTCGGAGGTTTTCGCAAGTTTCGCGCGGATTACTCAGTCATTCCGTGGGCGACCTTCACAGACCCTGAGGTCGCACGCGTCGGACTTAATGAGACCGAAGCGCGCGAGAAGAACATCGCGTACGAAGTGACGACCTACGACCTCGGCGAGCTCGACCGCGCGATCACCGATGAGGAAGCACACGGTGTGGTCAAGGTGCTGACGGTGCCGGGAAAGGACCGGATACTCGGCGCGACGATCGTGGGTGCACACGCGGGCGATCTCATCATCGAGTTTGTGCTCGCGATGCGCCACGGACTCGGATTGAACAAGCTTCTCGCAACGATACACATTTATCCGACGATGGCGGAAGCTAACAAATACGTGGCGGGAAACTGGAAGCGCGCACACGCTCCGGCGAGAATCCTCGGCTGGGTTGAGAGATATCACGCATGGATGCGCGCCTGACCCTCGAATCCCGTCGCGCGCGTTCGATTTCCATCATCGTGCCGTGCCTCAACGAGCGGGAAGAAATCGATCAGGCGCTGGATGCCCTGGCGCCCTTGCGCCAGCGTGGCGCGGAAGTCATCGTGGTCGACGGCGGCAGCACCGATGGGACGATGACTGGCGCCGCGGGCAAAGCGGACCTGGTGCTCGAGTCCCCTCGCGGCCGCGCCGCGCAAATGAACCGCGGCGCTGAGCGCGCGCGAGGCGACGTGCTTCTGTTCCTGCATGTCGACACGCGTCTGCCTGATGATGCTGATGCCCTGATCAGCGCCGGCCTTCTAGAGCCAGGGACCGTATGGGGCCGCTTCGACGTAAAGATTCGTGGACGGCACCCGCTGCTGCGCGTTGTCGCATGGATGATGAACCTTCGCTCGAGATGGACGGGCATCGCTACCGGCGACCAGGCCATCTTCGCGACTCGCGCCGCATTCGAGCGCGCGGGTCGATTCCCACCTATCGCGCTCATGGAAGACATTGCTCTGACGGCAGCGCTGCTGCGCTTAGGCGCGCCGGTGTGTCTGCGACAGTGCGTGAGCACGTCGGCCCGGCGCTGGGAGAAGCACGGCGTGCTGAGCACCGTGCTGCTCATGTGGCGCCTGCGGTTTGCTTACTGGCTCGGCGCCGATCCAGCCAAGCTCGCGCTCGACTATGAAGATGACAAGTAGCTGCATCGTTGTTTTCGCCAAAGCGCCGCAGGCTGGGACGACAAAGACGCGGCTCATTCCCCTGCTCGGCGCGGACCGCGCCGCAGCGTTGCAGGCCCGCCTGATCGAGCACACGCTCGTCACCGCAAAAGCGGCGGACGTCGGGCCGGTGTGGCTTTACGGGACTGCGATCACGGACAAGTTTCTGTCCGCTTGCGCACGCCATCACGACGTGCCGCTGGTAGATCAATCCGAAGGTGATCTCGGAAAGCGCATGCGTTCTGCATTCGAGAAGGCGTTCGAACACAGCGCTTGCGTCCTTCTCATCGGGAGTGACTGCCCGGCGCTCACGGTGCGGCACCTCCGCGAGGCCGCGCATGCGCTCGCGCAGGGGCTCGATGCCGTGTTCATCCCAACCGAGGACGGAGGTTACGCACTCATCGGTCTTACCCGTACTGATCCCAAGCTGTTCTCTGATATTTGCTGGAGCACCTCCGACGTGATGGACGAGACACGTGCAAGGCTGCGAGAGCTTCGCTTCGAATGGACGGAGCTCGAGACTCTGTGGGATGTAGACCGGCCCGCGGATTATGTGCGGCTTATCGAAAGTGGCTTCGTACCAGGGGAACCGGGGACGTCCGAGTAAGCGGTTAGCCAAGGCAGGAACCCCTCCGCACGATGACGGTCAACCTGAGTGCAAAGTTTGCATTGGGGCATTGAAGAGCGTTGTCCGGTGCGGAACGGGTAGTCTAGTAACCGATCCGCTCACCGGCAATCTGTTGCCTTTTCAAGGTACTTAGGAAAGAATAGCCGACCTTTTTGCGGGCGCTTTACCTCAGAAGACTCCCCCCTCCTGCATGTCAGATCTCTCCAGCGCCTCCATCTTCAGCAGCACCGCGCCGCAACTTCCGCCGCACTGGTACTTCGACACGGACGTTTACGCCGCCGAGATGCGGGCGCTTTTCGAGCGGGGGCCGGGCTACGTGGGGCATCAGCTCATGGTGCCGAACGTCGGCGACTACCAGGCGCTCGAGTGGCTTGGCAATGCAAAGGCGCTTGTGCACGGCGAAGGTGGCGCGGAGCTGCTGTCGAATATCTGCCGTCATCGCCAGGCGATCATGCTGCAGGGCCGGGGCACGGCACGCAATATTGTCTGTCCTTTGCACCGCTGGACGTACGCGCTCGACGGCCGACTGCTGGGCGCGCCGCACTTCCCCGAAAATCCGTGCCTCGATCTTGCCAAGACCAAGCTGACTTCGTGGAACGGGCTCCTGTTCGCCGGCACGCGGAACGTGGCAGCCGATCTTGCGAAGATCGGCGCGATGGCCGAGCTGGACTTTTCCGGGTTCGTCTTCGACCGCACGGACGTCCAGGAATACGCCTGCAACTGGAAGACGTTTATCGAAGTTTATCTCGAGGACTATCACGTCGAGCCGTTTCACCCGGGGCTTGGCAACTTCGTCGACGTCTCGGACCTGAAATGGGAATTGGGGGACTGGTACAGCGTCCAGACATGCGGCATCAAGCGCGGGCTCACGAAGTCCGGAAGCGCCGCGTATCGCCGGTGGCACGAAGCAGTGCTTCGCCTCGAAAGCGGGCGCAAGCCCGCTCACGGGGCAATCTGGCTCACCTACTTCCCGAACGTCATGGTGGAGTGGTATCCCCACTCGCTGGTCGTGAGCACCCTCGTGCCGAGAGGACCGGAAGCGTGCACGAACGTAGTCGAGTTTTACTATCCCGAGGAAATCGCGCTGTTCGAGCGGGAATTCGTCGAGGCCGAGCAGGCCGCGTATCGTGAAACGGCAATCGAGGATGCTGAGATCATCGAGCGCATGACGCAAGGACGCCGGGCACTCGTGCGGCAGGGTCTGAATGAAGTGGGGCCCTACCAATCACCGCTCGAGGACGGCATGCGCCACTTTCACGAGTTCGTACGGCGAGAGATCGGGCCGGAGTTAGCGCACGGCATCAGCGAGACTTCGCTGGGTGCCTGCTGAATCCTGATTCCTGAAGCCTGCCGTTCATGTTCACCACTCTCGTAACGCCCGACGAGCTCGCGAGTCATGTCGATCAGACCGACTGGATCGTTTGCGACTGCCGCCACGACCTTACTGATTACGAGGCAGGGCGCCGTGAATACGCGGCAGCACACATCCCCGGTGCGCGCTTCATTCACCTCGACGAAGATCTTTCGGGCCCAAAAACAGGCGACAACGGCCGGCACCCGCTCCCTCACCCGCTGACGCTTGCCTTACGCCTTGGCGCGCTTGGCATCGACAACGACAGACAGGTCGTGGCGTACGACGCAAGCGGTGGCTGCTTCGCTGCACGCCTGTGGTGGATGCTGCGCTGGGTAGGCCATACGCGCGTGGCAGTGCTCGATGGCGGCTGGCAGGAATGGAGCGCCGCCGGCCATCCCGTCACGGCTGAGAAGCCCGCAGTTCAACACACCACGTATACGCTGCGGCCGCGGCCGGATCTTGCCGTCGACGCAGCGTATGTTTCCGCGCACCTGAATGACGCCGAAGTGGCCCTGATCGACGCAAGGAGCGCCGAACGATTTGAGGGAAAGGGCGAGACGCTCGACCCGGTTGCCGGCCACATTCCCGGCGCTGTAAACCGGTTCTTCAAGCTCAACCTCGATGCGGGCGGCCGCTTCAAGCAAGCCGACGATCTGAAACGGGAGCTTGGTAGCGTACTGCGCGGCTGCGATGCCCGTGGCGTCGTACACCAGTGCGGCTCGGGCGTCACTGCGTGCCACAACCTCCTTGCGATGGAACACGCAGGCCTTGCGGGGTCACGCCTCTTTCCGGGCTCCTGGAGCGAGTGGATCAGCGACCGCTCGCGGCCTGTTGTGGGCTGATCGCGACGCGCTGCTCGACGTCGCCAGAGGAGTTGACGCCGATCAAAGTTATACCGAGCACGATCGCAAGGCCTGCCGCGGCGCGCGCGACGGCGGCCCGCGCGTTGCACGGGGCGCGGTACGCTTCCAGCAGTCTCTGCTTTTCCGATGAACTGATCATGACCATCCCCTTTGTGATTCGCTTCCGAGGCTCCGCAGCGAAAATGGGCGCCGGCTAGTCAGTCGCGCGCGTGCGCCACTGGGCGAGGCCCGCTTCGTCCAGCGTGTCGGTCCACTCGACCCCGGACTGCGCCGGATAGCGCTCATGGAACGTCGCCTCGCGAACATCTGCCGCGCTGGCTTCGCTTATCAGCGGGCGGGAACGCGCGGCTGAATCCATCGTGTCCGGCAGTGTGAGGAAAAGTGGCGCTGCGAAGCAGGCCAGCACGATCAGACTGCCAATGACTGTCGTGGCGCTCCCCGTTTCCGGCGCCCCCGACACGGTGCCAGCTGCGAGGTTGTCGTTCGAGACGTTCAGGTCAGCTGAATACGTGGTCATGATTGAGTCTCCTGATTCAGTTGCACCGCGGGACGTCCCGAATGGATGTCTGCTGCAGCTGATGGGAATGAATTGTCTGCGCGGCGACGACAATGCGTAATCAGACGCAGCGTCTAGGAGGAACGGGAGGGGTTTGCCTCAGAAGCGGGGGGGAACCATCAGCGATACAGCATGTTTGCAGCGCTTCAGCCTTCGCAGCGGTAAACCTTGTCATCGGGCCCTCATAGCCCTATCGTTCTATTGCTGAAGCACGGGACGGCGACCTATCGTTGTTGAGGCCGCACATTCGCGACAGCCCAAGGGAGATATCGCTTGAAGGTCCTAGTCGTAGACGACCACCCATTGATACGCCAGGCGCTCAGCGTCGTCCTGACACAACTCGATTCCGACCTGCACGTGCTCGAGGCCGGCAATGTCCCCGATGCGTTGCAACTCGCGGAGGCAAATCCCGACTTGACTGTCGTGCTGCTCGACATTCACCTGCCGGGCTTGAGCGGGCTCGACGGTTTGCAGTCGTTTCGCGACGCCGTGCCCGCTGTACCGGTTGTCGTTATTTCGGCGTCGGAAGATCCAGCGGACATTACCCGCGCGCTGGATTCCGGCGCGATGGGCTTCATCCCGAAGTCACAGTCGAGCCAGGTCATGATCAGCGCGTTGCGCCTCGTACTGGCAGGCGGCGTATACCTTCCACCCGAGATGGTGCGGCGTTCCACGCAGGGCGGAGGCGCCGCCGCACGCGCGCCATCCACCGCCGACACGAGCTATCGTGATGTGGGCCTTACGGAGCGCCAGGCGCAAGTGCTGGCGCTGCTGATCCAGGGCATGCCGAACAAGCTCATCTGCCGTGCCCTCGATCTGGCTGAAGGCACGGTCAAGATTCATATAACCGCCATTCTCAAGGCGCTGAAGGTCTCGAACAGGACCCAGGCCGTCATCGAGGTGAGCAGACTGGGCTTGAAGCTTCCGACGAAGCACTGAGCCGCGCTAAAAGTGGCCGCATGAGGGAACAGGGGGCGGCATGATGGATCTCGTCGTCGAC
>JBKJPI010000163.1:0-4302 GCA_046595235.1 Burkholderiales bacterium
GCAGGTGTTCTCCGGGACATTCGTGATCTGATACGTGCAATTGTCGCCCGTCGGGCCGATATAGGTGCCGTCTGTGTACAGATAACCGTAGATTCGCATGTAGTTCAGCGTATTGACGATGCCGGGAGGCGACTGCACAGAAGTCTGGGTGCGGGTGCCGCCGGCTGGCCGGGCCGGCTGGATGAACGAGCCGTCGCTGTCGACACGTACTTCGTCCGCGAACCCGCCCGCATTCTTTCGCAGAACGCCGCCGGAAATATTTTTAGCGTGGCTGCCGGTCATGAGCCCGAACTGAAAGCGCCCGCTGTCGCCGTATTCCTGCAGCAGCCCGATCGGCTTCAGATTGCCGTTCGGATATCGCTTGCAATTTTCTTTGTTGACGGCCGGATCGAATAGCTTCGGATCGCATACAACCACACGCGCAACGTACTCACCCTGCCTCAAGCCCGTGCCGAGGCCGTGCACGGTCTGAGAAGGATTTTCGGCGCTTGCTTGCATCTCGGAGATCGCCGCCTGGTTGCCATTGCTACGAGCGCCGCCTGCGAAGCCGCCCTGCAGATTGTTGCGTTCCGCGAACCACTGACACTGAATCCGCTCGTTTGCATTCCACAGTCCGAAGTTGCCCTGAGCTACCCGGATAAGCGGCGGGTTGGTGTTGGTCGAAGAGCGAGAGTTCGGGTCGGCGGCGTTTGTCGAACCTGTCGTCAGATTACAGAAAGAAATCCCGGTGCTGCTGAGATTGACGATCGTCCAGTCGTCATGATTTCCCCCGCCCGAGATACCAGCTCTGTCCACCCTCAGCGTCAGCGTGCGATTCAGATTCGTCATGTTGAGGATGACGCCGGTGAAGCGCTGATTGAAGTTGATTCGACGCGAAATCGTAACCTGATCGCCTACCGTGACATTTGTCGGCGCGGTTGCGAACGTGATCGACACATCGCCGGTCGAATTCGGGATGTTGAACGAGGGGATCGACATCCGGTCCTGCGACGAAGGAACCGTCGGCGGCGAGAAAGGCGTCAGCTGACTGGCCGGCGGGGTGAGTCTTACATCGTAACCGGCAGCCGCCGGGTTGGGGTTGTAATGCTTGGCCCAGGCGTGCGCGTCCGTAGGCAGGTATGCGCGTTCGAGCACGGTGAGCGGGGAGGGCCGCAGCTTTAGATCGTAAGTTTCGTCCGTCGAACGCGTGCCGCCATACAGCAGCTTCCGCACCGCATCCATGCGCGACATGGACACCCAGTTCAGAAAGTTACCGCTCCACTGGGCGGTACACAGCTTCGTCGCTGAATTGACTCTCGGCTCGAAACGGTTCGTGCCCGTAACGTATTCATAGCACTTGTACGGATCGAAGTACCCGTAGTACTCGATCGTGTGTTTGTAGCTCGTCTCGATCGTGCCGTCGCCGTCGAGATCGCCATAGTCGTTGTAGGCTTTTTTGAAGAGCTGCTGATCCTTAGAGATCGTAAGCATGATCTTCGGCGGCACCTGTGACACCGCCAAAGGCTCCTGCGCAAGATTCAGCAGCGCAGCAAACGTCGTCTGCGTCGTCATGCAGAAAAGGGCAGTCACGGCGACGGCCTTCGTGAGAATGCGTTTGGTGTCGATCTTCATGGGGCGCTCCGGTCCAGGTAGTCCAGGCTGCTCATAAACTTACGAAAGTTTCCTGCAGCGTCACCTGCGAGTTGGGATTTCTTCCATACCCCCGCGCGGTGATGCGATAGAAGTTGCAGAAGGGCTGCAGCGTGTCGCCATGCTGCATCAGACAAAATGCCTCGATGATGTAGCGCGGCTGCACGGCGATCGCGCGTGGTGCGGCGTCGCCACCAATCGCTGTTGCACCGGTGATGGCGCCGTATTCGACGCTCGGGGAGGCTCTCATGTCATGCTTGGGCGTCGCCGGCATCACCGACCCGGGAGCCTTCGCATACGTGGTGCGGTCCGGGTTGGTGGCAGGCAGGCAGAGCCCGCGCTCGTCATCACCGTCACTGCAGGTCCCCGCCACATCCTCCTTACCGAAAAATGAGGCCCTCATCGGGATCGAGCGCCCGAATCCCGCCCTCACCGGAATGTTCATGATGTCGCGGCGCGCGTCCCTCAGCGCGGCTTCGGCCGCCTGCAATGCAATAGCAGAGTCGCGCGTATTGCCTGCCATGCGCTCTTCCATGGTCGTTCCGGTGATCGCCGTGATGCCCAGCATCGTCAATATGACGAGAAAAAGCAGCGTAACGATCAGGATTGCGCCGCCTTCGCGATTTCCGAGTCTGGTGTGTGGCATGAGAGTCCTTTCAGCGTTCATGGCGTGCGGTTGCGCATGCTCACGGTCATGGTGACGACGCGGCGTATGCGAGTGTCGTTGAACGGGCCGACTACTGTTCCCCCGACTACGGCGGGAGCCAGCAACTCGTAAGTGTTTACATCGGTCACCGGTGTCACGCCCACATTCGGCGTTTCGAAAAGCAGCGCGATCCGTAGGCTTCGGACGCGCGCCGCGTTGAACGCCCCATTGCTCTGCGGCACATAGATATCTGCGACGAGATCAGAATTGGTATCGATGCCGTAGAACACCTGCATGTTCTGAACGTTGCTGACGATTTCGCTGCCGTTGCAGAAAAGCGCGTTCCGGCCGTTGGCACCCACGGCGATCGTAAAAAGGTTGACTGACATATCGGCAGCGGCCTGCGACACGCCGAGGCAGTTTACGATGGTGTTGTCAGCCGCGAGCTCCGTGCCGTTGCTGCTGCCCTGAAACCGTATCGTGAAGGCGTCCGGGTCTCCGGCTGCTGCGCCGTCAGCTGCTTCGACTACGGCATTGGCGCCGCTGAATACGTCTTCCGTGCGGGAATTGGGGGAGTTCTTATAGCCACCGAGATGGATCGTGCGCGTGAGCAACTGATACGTGTAACGAATGCTCTCCTGCATGCGCGAGACATCGTCAGTGGTCGCATATGTGCGGCGGCTTCCCAGAAAAAGCTGGGAGACGACGATCGTAAGCACCAGCCCGATCGTAACGGCAACCATGAGCTCGATGAGCGTAAAACCGCTCTCACGAGCGTTTGTAAATTCGACTGGAGCGATCATGGGTTGAAGGCCGTCCAGAACAGCTGAAGGGGAACGGCCGCCGCCCGCGACGTGCGGTCGTCGTTCCACCAGATCTTTACGACGTACATCACGTCGCCATTCCCATCGCATGACGGTGCGCCGGCGCTCGCGCCGTCGTTCGGAGTCGAATCGAGGCAGACGATGCCAACGCCCCCGGGCAGCACCTGGCCCACGCGCCGCGCCCATTCGGCCCGATCGAAATCGGCCAGCAGCGCGCCTGTGCACGGCGTTGCGCCATTGCAGTTGACGCTCGCAGCGTAGTCACCGCGGTTGGGGGTGTTGTAATTACCGCCCGATACACCCGCATGGTTGCTCTTCATGCGATCGATGATGTCGTTCGCGAGGGTCGTTGCGGTCAACCGGAAATTCGCGCTTTGTGTGTTCTTCAATGCAAAGGCTTGCAGCCCCGCCACGCCGAGCAGCCCGAATGCAATGATGACGATCGAGATCATGACCTCGAGCATCGTGAAACCAGCATTTTTTTGCAGGGTGTTCATGAGCGTCAGGGCGCAGCGGGGCAAGTCACGCGCTCGACTTGCGGTCGCCCGGTCACGTTGATGCTGATACGACGACCGGTGGTGCCCGTGGTCCTCGAATCGCAGATTACGAAACGCCTTGCGACATTCCCTCCACTGCCCGACGCTCGGTAGGGAACCATCAGTGCCGTGCCTGAAACGGAATGGCCAATCGACGCGATCGTGTTATTGCCTTCCGCCGGCGGCCTCGCTTTGATTGCAACTTCAGTGCTGTCCCACAAATTGTCCGCATTCGCGTCGACTGCCACGATCCAGCCCTGGGACCATGAATCGCCGTTGCACGTTGCCTGGTCTTTGCTCGTGCACAGATAGACCGTCAGGTTGCGTTTGACGGCTTCGCTGCGGGCCAGCGCGAGATCGGCCATGAGGTCGTTCGTCTGTGCCGAGATGCGCACGTTCATCATCGCTTCACGGAAGCTCGGCGCGGCGACGGCAAGGAGAACCCCTATGATCGTCAACGCGATCATCAGCTCGAGGAGGGTGAACCCGGAGGTGCGCCTCGCGTGCGTCAGGAGAGATGACAGATTCATAGGCGACGGATTGTGGTCGAACACACCCCGTCCAGCGAGCACCTTCCGACGGGCGGCTCGGCAGCCGGAATGGATGGCGGGTCCAGGCGCTGTGCTGCCTTGCGAGGGGTGCTTTCCGAGGGCAAATGTCACACTGT
>JBKJPI010000526.1:0-12716 GCA_046595235.1 Burkholderiales bacterium
CAACACCGCATCTAACTAGCTGGTTGCACCGGACTTCGGCCTCTTGCCTGCTACTATTACTTTTACGTTCCGCGCGCCAGGCCGAAGCCGGTGAACCGCGGTCCGTTAGATGCGCGCATGCAACACGGTTTTCCTGCCGTTGCGGTCGCGGCCTCGCTTCTAATCCGCAGCATCGCGAACTTTCCGCGCCGCTCCTCTTTTTCGCTCATTTCTAGTTTCGTCTCGCGGCGCTCGCAGCATCGCCCTTGCCACGGAACGAGGCCGCTTGCATCGTGGCGAGTTCCTTCTTCCATCTCGTAGCGTTGTGCACCGGTGGCGCGACCATCGCTGGCCGCCGCCATGAAGTGTGTCGCAGGCAAGCGGCCTCGTTCCGAAGCAATGCATCGCGGTCATCCGCGCCGCTCTTCCTTCATCGCTCATCTCGAGCTCTGTATCGCGGCGCTGGCATCGTGGTACTTCCCACGGAACGAGGCCGCTTGCTGTCACAATCACTCCGTGGCGTCGTCCTGTCCGGCGCGTGGCAACACCGCATCTAACTAGCTGGTTGCACCGGACTTCGGCCCTTTGGCTGCTACTATTGGTTCACGTTCTGCGCGCCGGGCCGAAGCCGGTGAACCGCGGTCCGTTAGGTGGCACGTGCGTCTGATCGTGACGGTGGCAACAGCGGTCGTTCTGTTCGTGGTCGGAGTCATTTTCACTCGGCGGCTTGCGACCCCTGCGCGGGGAACTGCGCGCGCCACCTTCGCACTGGTCGTGTACGCCGGCATCAATGCGGTAAACCTCTGTTCGCCCGGATGGTGCACGCACTATGGTCTTCCATTCCGCCTCTACGGGTGGAGCGACGCCATCATCATTTTCAACGGCGAGAACTTGAACCCGGGAGGCTTTTCCATCTGGGCCGTTCTCGGTAACGGACTTGTCGCGCTTGCGATCTTCGCGGCCGTCAAGAAGCTCCACAGGTCGCCGGTGTCGAACGCCACCTAACTCGGCAGTTGCACCGGACTGCGGCTGCGGTTCTGCTACTCTACTTTTCACGCTCCGCGCGTCGCCTCAGCCGGTGAACCGCGGAACGTTAGACGCCTGCCAACAGTGAGTGCCTTTCACGAGCGTAACTACGACGTTCAGTTCTGGGTCGGAACATCCGACCCTGTCCCGCCTTGGTCTGCCTTGCAATGGACGCATCTGCGGCCAGCTTTCGACGCCGTCGTTGTAGCGGGTAGGGCTCCGGTCAAGTTTCACAGCTCGCAGATCGATCGTGCCTCTGGAAAACACGTAAAGTTCGGCAGGCTAAGTTGGTCGGTGAAAGGAGACCAGATATGGGTTCCTGGGAACCTTGAGCGTCGGTACTTCGAGAACGTCGAAATGTGGGCGCCGAACTTCGGTGTATGCATGCGCGAGGGACGCTCGCCAGACACTTACTTCGACCTTACGAACATCGGCGGTTCCGGAGGGTACGATTGGTTTACGGTGGCTGCTCTCGCGATGGATGTGCCGGAAGCGAGGCGTCGCGTGACGCTGGCAAACATTCACATCGCACTGACATCGGCGTATCCGCAGCTTTGGTCGGCATCCGGTCGGAGGCAATGGGGTTATTCCTGGGGTAGCGCCTTCGAGGATGGCATGCAGGAACTCAGCAACTCCGTAAGCTGGAACCTGCGAAAATCAGCTGGCCAGTTCTCAGTCGACATACTCCGTGGCACGTGGGCTCCGGCCTAATCCCGGCCTAATCCGGCGTCTAACTAGCTGGTTGCACCGGACTTCGGCCTCTTGCCTGCTACTATTGCTTTTACGTTCCGCGCGTCAGGCCGAAGCCGGTGAACCGCGGTCCGTTAGGCGCGCGCTACCGATATCGACCGATGAGTCACGAGTGAGAGACGAAGTTCTTCGTGCAGCGAAAGACGAACATGCCGCCCATCATGTGGCGACGGCTTGGCGCCCGATCTATCAACGGATCGTTCGGGCATTTCTTCGTGACGATTACATCCTATCGTCTCCAATCGCACACGTGCGTCCATTGACCCCGGAGACAGCGAACCATTTGCGAGACACGGTCAAATCGTACGGCGCAACATTGTCGGAACTTCACGATGAGACCTGGAAAACGTCAATAGCGCAATGGATGGGCAGTCACTGGGAAACGCTTATTGATCTTTCAACGCTCGAAGAAGGCCGGAGCGATTTGGTTCTTCATACGCGAGTGTTCGAAAAAGACGGGTCGTTCGAGATTGCAATCGACTCGATACATGTCCCGTGAGCAATCCGTACTTGCCAAGACGCGCCTAACTATAAGCTGCAGCGGACTTCGGCACGCGTGATGACTGGTCCCGAGTGCGTTACAATCCTCCGTGCGTGCCGAAGCCGCTGAGCTTCGGTCCGTTAGGCGATCGAATGAACAACAACGTGCGTCAACTTGTTCTTGCGGCAGTCGCAGTTCAAGCATCCATCAGTGCTCTCGGCGCGTTCTGGGGCGCTGTTACTTTCGCTTCGGGTTTCAGTAGACATTTCGCAGCGTGGAGTTACATCGCATTGTGCTTAACTGTTGCGACGTTGCTTCACAAAACCCGTGGCGAAACACCAGCAAGCGAACTGAGAATACTCTTGGTTGTTTTCTTCACCGCAGCGGGTATTTTCTCGGTGTTCCGGCAGCTGTTTCCGTTCGCGGCTGAACTGATGCCGACGCGCGTCGAACATCCTATCGGCACAACGTACGGTGTTGCTTTCATCATTAGTCTCGCCACGGCCGCGCTCTTCACGTGGTTGTATAAACGCTCGGACGTAACGCCTAACTAGGCAGTTGCACCGGACTTCGGCCCTCCTGCTGCTACTATTTCTTTCCGTTCTGCGCGTGGGCCGAAGCCGGTGAACCGCAGGTCGTTAGGCCGCTCGGATCGCTCCGTTGGCTCTGCTAATATTTGCTCGTGCCGATCATCTCCGCCTTTTTCGGGATCATCATTCGGATGTACTTCGATGATCACGGCGTCGCGCACTTTCACGCGGAGTACCAGGGTGAGCAGGCATCCTTCGACCTGAACGGACAGCTTCTCGCTGGTGAAATGAGTTCCCGCACAGCTCGGAAACTCATCAAGGACTGGGCACGCCTGCACCGAACTGAGCTTGAGGCGAACTGGAAACGAGCGAAGAAACTCGAGCCCCTAAACCAGATCGCTCCGTTAGAATAGGTCGCGATGAAGAAACTCGTAAGCGTGATCCACGCCCAGCACGTCCGAGGTCACCTTTTGTCCCTTCGCTTCAACGACGGAACGGAGAAAACGGTCGACTTTTCACGATGGCTAGATGGAGCGGTGTTTCAGCCGCTGCGCAGCGTTCGCTACTTTAAGAAGTTCTTTATTGCAGGCGGAACTGTTTGTTGGCCGAACGGCGCCGACATCGCTCCGGAAACTCTCCATGCCGAAAATGAGAAGGCGGCAACCGCGGCCTAACTATGCGGTTGCACCGGACTTCGGCCCCATGGCTGCTACTATTACTTTTACGTTCCGCGCGTCAGGCCGAAGCCGGTGAACCGCGGTCCGTTAGTCGCGCCAGTATCCGGGGCGCTTTCGATCGTGAGCGACGGCCAGCACTTCGACACGTTCGGTGAATTCCTCGAAGACGACGTGGTAGGGAAAGTCATTCACGGGTAGTCGTCGGGCGTTGCAAACAACCATCGGAATCCGCGCACCTGTTCCGGGGAATCGCTCTATCAGCTCCAAGACCTGAACCACTTCGCGAAGGAATCGATCGGCTACATCAGCATTCTTCTCGCGATACCACTCGGCAGCGGCGGCGAACTCCATTCCCGCTTGTGGCTGAACTAAGACCGGCTTCAACGGTGAAGCACGTTCGCGCGAATCTGGTTCAGAACGACGCGCCAATCTTCGCCCCGCTCACCGGCTGCTTCGCGCGAGCGTTCCTCGATCTCGGCTGCCCATGCCTGTTGCACGTCCGAGTCCGCTTCGTCCAGGCTTGCCAGAAGTTCCGCCGCAAGCACGGCGCGGTCGTTCGCTTCCAGTTCAAGCGCTTGGAGCAGGATGCGGTTAACAGCGTCAATCACTCAGGCATTCTATAACAACGGGCGCGTCTAACTATGCGGTTGCACCGGACTTCGGCCCCATGGCTGCTACTATTGGTTTTACGTTCTGCGCGCCGGGCCGAAGCCGGTGAACCGCGGGACGTTGGGCGTCAAATTCGCGGTAAACTGGCAACGATATGACTACTCCTAAGGAAGAGATTCGCCGCCTGCTCGATAAGCTGCCCGACGACGTGTCGTTCGAAGACATTCAGTACCACATCTACGTTCAGCAAGCGGTGGAGCGAGGCCTCGACGCTGCGGGGCGGGGCGAAGTAATCTCACAAGAAGATGCTGAGCGGCGGATGTCGAAGTGGCTCGTCGAGTAGTCTGGACAGAGCCAGGCTGGTCAAATCTCGAAGCGGCGGCTGAGTACATCGCGCAAGACTCGCCACGTTATGCATCTGTTCTCGTACGTGAAGCCCGAGATGCTTCGCGCTCACTTTCAAACTTTGCAAAGCGCGGGCGCGTAGTTCCAGAAATGGCCGACGACTCAATTCGCGAACTATTCGTCGTGAACCACAGGCTCATTTATCAAGTCGCACCGGACCTCGTTCGTATACTCGCTTTCATACATTCGGCGCGCGACTTCCATGCCCCACATGGCGCCGAACCGACGCCCAACTAGGCGGTTGCACCGGACTTCGGCCCCTTGGCTGCTACTATTACTTTTACGTTCCGCGCGCGGCCGAAGCCGGTGAACCGCGGTCCGTTAGGCGACCGGCATTGAACACCGTCGGTTGGAGGGCCAACTGAAACTACTCCCAGCATTCTTCGCATTGACGCTGACGTGGCCTGTCTTTGGCGCAGTTTCCTTGCATAACAACCGGGAACTGCGCGCAGTTGCGCAACAGGCAGCGACTCAGACCTACCAGACGCTCACCGTCGCCGCGCCTCTCGTTTGTTCCCCAACCTTCGGACGTCCCGTTTTCGACTTGCTACCGTGGCCGCCTTTCGCCGGGACGAATATCATAGCGCGTCAAGCGACCAGCAACGTCACTCCCTACGTGCTGTCCGAACCGGTAGTGACAATCAGCGGGAGAGCGATCCACATACGCCAAAGTGGTACGTATTCAGGACCACCCCCTCCACCGACGATTTATTGCCTCAGCACCTCCGCAGACCTTGGCCTACTCGCTGCGGGCAACTACGACGTGACCTGGGAGTTGGCGACTTCATTGCGGCTTGAGACGTACCGTTACTCATTCGAAGTCCGCGACGCCGCGGCCATTCCAACGCTGCAATGGCCGTTTCTCGTCGCTCTGGTCGCAGCATTGGCTATCGTTGGTGTTCTAGCGCCGGCGCGATAATACGCTGACCTCCGGAACAGGTTCGACTTGTCTGCGCTCTCCATGGAAACTGCGCCGGATGACGTCGCCTAACTCTGAGCTCAAGCGGACTTCGGCCCGCGGTCTGTTACCCTTACTTTCACGGTACCTCTGGCGGGCCGAAGCGGCTTAGCTTGGGTACGTTAGGCGACGAATGAGTCCTGAAATCGACGAGCTTCCTTTTGCTGGTGACCTGCGCAGAAAGCGTGCAGATCGCCGCGCCCACTTGGTGCGGAAAACGCGTCACGCGCAGCACGTTGCCCGCACGTTCGGGATTCGGGAAGTAGATTTGTCAGTGTGGGCCAGGAAGAACGCGAATAATCTAAAGGTGTGTTCCTGCTGGATGTGCGGTCACGTCCGCGAACACCAAGGTCCAAAGTTCTCGGAAATCCGGCAACTTCAGCGCGGGTTTGACGGCGAGTGAACCGTCGCCTAACTATCGGTTGCACCGGACTTCGGCCCCGTGGCTGCTACTATTGCTTTCACGTTCTGCGCGCCGGCCGAAGCTGGTGAACCGCGGTCCGTTAGGCCTCACAAAATGCGCTTCCGAGTACTTCATCACGAGATCAACGAGCGGAGGCCGCTCATCTACATGTGGGAAATTCGTAGTATCGAAGGCGTGCTCCTCGGGCGATACATCGGAAAGGCCAAGGAAGGGTCTGGTAGGCCGTTGAAGCACTACAAGCAGAACGTCGCCAACATCCTTCAAGGCAAGCCGTATAGAAGGGGCAATCCGACAGGGTACCGTCGTATTCACCTTGCTCTCGCCAAGGCAGAACGAGAAGGCCTTGAAATCACTTTACGGTTTCTCTGCAACGTTGGCGCTGAGGAGGACATCAACGCAGTTGAGCAGGATCACATCAAATTGCATAAATCGTGCGGTGACGAAAAGTGGCAACTCAACGGCTGACCGAACGCTTCGATCGAGCGAACGAAATGGTACCCGGAGGCAGAGCATGAGACGTGAGGACGACACACAAGCTGGTAACCTGCAGCCTAAGAACTTCGTCGCTGGTAGCGACCAGCAGCTGTTATATCTGGATGACGAATGGCCGCCAGTTGAGTGCCTGACGTACCAGCATCCCGACGACGGCATAAGCTACGAGACGGACAACGGGCGGGCACACGCCTTTCAGTTCACCGAAATTCTCGTGGACGAGGCGCAGGTGCTGGAGGGCGTAGACGCAATGATTGGCCACATCCGCGTGGAGCCGCAGCCGCAGCCCGTTTGAACAACCGTTCTCCGAACCTATGCGACTACGTTGCGTGCGGCCCAAGGCATCGGCTGCGGGGCACCGCCTAACTATGCGGTTGCACCGGACTTCGGCCCCATGGCTGCTACTATTACTTTTACGTTCTGCGCGCAGGCCGAAGCCGGTGAACCGCAGGACGTTAGATGCCATGAAAGTTCCCGCCATACTTGCCCTTCTGTTAACGCTCTTCGGATGTAGTCGATCCGGTGAATTCGACCGTTACGTTGACGTAGCCAGCAAAGAACTCGACGTGCGTCAATCGAGGCTCGCGACAGACTGGGACATTTCCGCGCATGGCCATCTTGACTGGAACCAAGAGACGGGTACGATCGTCTTTTCGAGCGGTGGAAAGCCAGCGGTCCTCGCTGACATCACGTTTGTCGGAAGCATTTCAAGAACGAGTGAAACCTGGCTTTGGGCTTGGGACAATCCTTCAATCAGTGGGGCCTTAACGAAGGACGTTTTGCGGGTGAAAAAATTTGGCGAACGACAGCGATTCGAGAAGTTGGTAAATCCCAAATGGCGCGCCGACGAGAACGATGGGTGGTGTATGACGGCGGTCGCCGCAAAACTACTCAACGCCGACGCGGCCTATCGCACCGACAGTGATACGGGGTTCACTTACCTGCTCCTGAATAATCTTCGGAAGGCGTCACCAAACGTTCTTCTTGACCACAGCGGTGACCGACCTGGCACCTAACTAACGGTGGCACCGGACTTCGGCCACTTCACTGCTACTATTACTTCCACGTTCTGCGCGGCGGGCCGTAGCCGGTGAACCGCGGAACGTTAGGCGTTGGATACGAAATGGCCCATAGCGACCCTAGTCCATGGCTGATCGCGGAGTCGGAGTCTGACGGGCTGCCGCTCATTTACCGCATTCGCGAATCGGCACCGATTGGCGTTTCCCGCCACCAGTACCCGAATCTTCTGAGCCTCCTCTGGCGTTACGATCCCGAGCCTTCGGGTATGCCGTCGGAGGAGGACGACGACCTGATGAACGATTTCGAAGATCGTCTGGAGGCACTTGAGGAACGTTCGTTCGGGTTTCTCACCGCAGTGGTGACGGGAAACAATGAGAAGGAATGGTTCATCTACGTAAGCGACCTCGACTCGTTCATGAGCGAGTTCCAAGGCGCGCTTACCGGTTTGCCGAGACTGCCGCTTGAAATAGAGCATTCGAGCGATCCTGAGTGGACGTCTTACGACGCATTCATCTCGGCAGTGCGTCCGGAATGAAGGGTGTCTCCTTCCTTGCACGTGCCTAACTCGGCGCCGCAGCGGACGTCGACGCTCGACGTGCGCCTAACTATGCGGTTGCACCGGACTTCGGCCCTCCGGCTGCTACTATTGCTTTCACGTTCTGCGCGTGGGCCGAAGCCGGTGAACCGCGGTCTGTTAGGTGCTTATGGACGATGACGAATCATTCATCTGCGGTTCGTGCGCAGAAGAGCATCCCGGTCTACCGAGCGATTACGCTTTCGGTCTGCCCGACGACCTGTACAACCTCAGCTTCCTAGATAAGTACCGTCGGACGCGTAGCAATGCCGATCTTTGCACACTCGACGAAGAACGTTACTTCATTCGAGGAGTTCTTCCGATTCCATTCACGGAGTCCGAAGGAAGTTTCGGCTTGGGCATTTGGGCGGAGGCTTCGAAGGCCGAACACGACCTATATCTCGACGGGTACTATGACGACCTAACGGACAACGCCCCCTTCGCCGCTCGTATGGCGAACGACGTCCCCGGTTACGAGTCCTTAAACTTACCCGTCGATGTTCAGTTCCGCTTCGGCAACGACCGGCCGCTGTTCGTGTGTCGACCTGCCGATGATCATCTGCTAGCTCAAGAGCAGCGCGCAGGTATTTCGAACTCAAGGCATCACGAGATTCTCGCGGGCTTTGGTTTTTTTGAGGCGGGCACCTAACTAGGCGGTTGCACCGGACTTCGGCCCTTTGGCTGCTACTATTACCTCACGTTCCGCGCGTCGGCCGAAGCCGGTGAACCGCGGGTCGTTAGGCGGCTACCGTGACAAAAACGATCAAGATCGTCGTGCTTGCCGTGACAGTCTCCGCCGTCTTTGAACTCTCGCTTCTTCGCAGCAAGTTTCCGCGTTACACGCCTGCGGTTCGGAGCGCGCCGATCGAGCTCGCGAAGCTGGGGCCAGTGAGAATTGGCGCCGTTCGCGGACACCACGGTACGTCGTTCGTGCGGCTCTCGACAGAACACACCGTGGTTCAACGCTGGAGCGAAGGCGATTCCGTCGAGGTTGCGCGTCAAACGCGTGAGCAACTGCGGGTCGTGCCGATCAAAGCACTAGGGGAATTCGTTGCCTACGCGTTCCTGCTCGCGGTAGGTACTGTCGCTCTGTCCGTCGCTTGGAGGCGTTCTTCCGCGCCGTTACTTAGGGCGACGTCGGCCGCATTCGTGTGCGCTGCCATCGTGCTCGCTTTGGAGGCGCCCGTACTACTCGGTTACGGTAGTTCCATGTACTCCACATGGGTTGGGGTGGGATCGTACAGCCATAGCTTCCTCACACCACGAGTCACGTTCATCCCAGGGGAGACAGTCGCCCATCGGACGCTGCTCGAGGCGATAAATCTAATTCCGCTGCGCGCCATCGAAGGTGTCGCGCGTCCTCTTAAGTTTGTCGACGCGTGGATTGAATCGCCGACCTCTTTCTCCGGAATGGTGTGGCGATCGGTGGGTTTCTGGGCGATCGTTGCGTTTATCTCCTGCTGGGCTGTCAACATTGTCCTTCCAAGGCCCACTGCTTCATCCTCGATCGCCGCCGCCTAACAATCGGTTGCACCGGACTTCGGCCACTTGGCTGTTACTATTACTTTTCACGTTCTGCGCGTGGCCGAAGCCGGTGAACCGCGGTCCGTTAGGCGCTTTGGTCAGGTGAGGATCGCGAATGGCTCCATTCTTCACATGAGATGCGCGAAAAGCAGCCTCGAATCGGCGGAAGCATGGGGTGACCTTTGACGAGGCTGCGACAGTGTTTCCGGACCCTTTGGCGCAAATCACCGATGACCCCGATCACTCCGCCAGTGAAGAGCGCGAGCTAATCCTGGGCCACTCCTCGAGCGGTCGCACCCTGGTGGTATCATTCTCCCAGCGGGACGCCGCAGTCCGAATCATCTCGGCACGGCTTGCGACCCGAACAGAACGAGATGCCTACGAAGAAGCCTAGTTCGCCCAGAAAATCAACCGACGAGATGAGGCCGGAATACGACTTCTCGAACTCCCAGCCCAACCGCTTCGCAAAGCAATTCAAAAGTGAAGGCGGGGGAGTGTTGGTCCTTCTAGCCCCTGATGTCGCGGAAGTATTCGACTCGAGTAAGAAGGTAAATACATTCTTGCGAGCCACTCTGTCGGCCGTGAAAAAGCAGTAATTGCCTTAACCGCGCCTAACTAAAAGCTGCAGCGGACTTCGGCACGCGTGATGGCTGGTCCCGGGTGCGATACAATCCTCCGTGCGTGCCGAAGCCGCTGAGCTTCGGTCCGTTAGGCGACGTGACTTTCGTATGCCATTCCGTATTGATCTCGACCAGATCCGAAAAACGGAACAGCGGCTGGGAAGAATCCTTCCCAGCTCGTTTGTCTACCGAATGCTACGCGAGAACGGTGGCACCATCCTCATCGATGAGGAAGATTGGGTGCTTAATCCTATTTTCGACGAAAGCGATTCGAAGCGCGTGTCGCGGACATGCCACGACATCATTCGAGAAACGGAATCTGCAAGGCAGTGGCACGGCTTTCCAGCTCACGGAATCTCCATCGCGACCAACGGTCTAGGCGACCACCTTCTCTTTCTCCCATCTCATCACCCCAACCGTTTCGCGGAAACGGTCTACGAATTGGCGCATGAAACCAGCGAGGTCGTTGAAATTGCGCCCGACTTCGATGCGCTTGTTCGCGCGACCATCTAATCGCCTCGCCGCCTAACTAGGCGGTTGCACCGGACTTCGGCCCACTGCCTGTTACTATTGCTTCACGTTCGGCGCGTTGGCCGAAGCCGGTGAACCGCGGGTCCGTTAGGCGCCGAGTGATCTGTACTGGAATAACGCGTGTATACTCAATGTCGATACGGGTATGAGAACACGAGTTCAAAAGTGGGGTAACAGTCTGGCCGTTCGGATTCCGCAGCCGTTCGCCAGGGAGTCTGACCTCACCGAGAATTCGCCTGTGGACGTTTCGCTCCGAAACGGAAAGGTCGTCATCGCCCCGATTCGTGAGCCCGAGTTCACGCTTGACGCGCTCGTTTCCAAGATCTCCAAGAAGAACCTTCACGGAGAAGTTTCTACCGGAAGCCGACGTGGCAACGAAGCTTGGTAGATACGTTCCGGAGAGGGGCGACCTCATCTGGCTGAGCTTCGATCCCCGGGCGGGGCACGAGCAGGCCGGTCGGCGTCCTGCGGTGGTGATTTCCCCCGCTTCCTACAACGGCAAGACTCACCTGGCAATCTGTTGCCCCATCACTTCCAGCAAGAAGGGCTATCCCTTCGAAGTTCCTGTTCCGGCAGATCTGCCCATACGTGGCGTCATTCTGAGCGACCAGCTCAAGAGCCTGGACTGGCACGCCCGTCAGGCCGAGTTTATCGTGGCCCTGCCCAAGGATGCGCTGCGAGAAGTGCTCAGGAAGGCCGTAGTTCTCGTCGCGATCGGCGCCTAACAATGCGGTTGCACCGGACTTCGGCCCTTTGGCTGCTACTATTGCTTCACGTTCTGCGCGCCGGGCCGAAGCCGGTGAACTGCGGTCCGTTGGGTACCTGAACATCGTATGATCGTTATTCGCTGCACGGCAAAAGCCGCAATCGCACTCAACGTGCGACGGCGGGCATTCGATGTCGGAAATACTAGTCCCCTCGGAGACTGGTACGTGAATCTCATTCCAACGATCGGCGGCGGCGCTTTCCTATTCATGAACGAAGCGAGTCTTCTGGCCGTCGTCGTACCGCACAATACTACTGACGTGCTCTCCGAATTCGTCGCAAGAGTCGCCAACATACTTTCGATGATCGGAGTCTCAAACGCGCGGATTGAGAGTGAACTCACCAACTTCAGCGAATACTGCTTTGCGAAAACCGCCAGCCCCAGACTTCTTGGCGTCCTTCGCGATCTTGGGGCGCGTTTGCAAGAGTCCCTCGAGAGGTTGAAGCTTGGAACAAAGCTCAGCCTGTCGGACTTCGAACTAGAGCTTTCAGAAATGCCTCATGCGACATTGCAGTGGAAAACGCCGCAGCGACTGGCCCATGCGCTGCTGAATGAGTCCGCCAGCCCCGTGGTACCCAACTAGGCGGTTGCACAGGACTTCCGGCCCCATGACTGCTACCATCACTTTCAGGTTCTGCGCGTCAGGCCGAAGCCGGTGAACCGCGGTCCGTTGGGCGGCTAAGGTACAATTCCCAAGTGGAACGGAACTTAGAGGATGTGGCGCGCCAGGCTATGGAATTGGCACCCGATGCGCGTGCTGCTCTGGCGAAGAAGCTCCTGGAAAGTCTGGACGCTCCAGAAGCAGGTGACCACGAACGGCTGTGGGTGGAAGAATCGGTTCTCCGCTACAACGAGATCAGTTCTGGCCAGGCTCGTGTGATCTCCGCCGATGAGGTATTCGCGAAGCTCTCCAGTCGGTGATGATGAAGTCGCGGTTTCACGAACTCGCGGCTGACGAACTCGCCGAAGCCGTCGCACACTACGAAGTGATTCACGAAGGTTTGGGTGACCGGCTTCTCATCGAACTGCGGGCGGCAGTCGCTCATATCGAGCGTTATCCAGGCGGTTCCCCTGAGATCGAGCGCGGAATGCGCCGAAAGATTCTCGCGAAATTTCCTTACCAAGTCTTCTACAGCGCCGACGCCAAAGGCGTCGTCATTCTCTGCGTCGCGCATGAGAGTCGGCGACCAGGCATTTGGCGCGGCCGAACTCCGTAAGCGCCGCCCAGCTAGGCGGTTGCACCGGACTTCGGCCCTTCGGCTGCTACGATTACTTTACGTTCTACGCGTGGGCCGAAGCCGGTGAACCGCAGTGCGTTAGGCCGACATGAAAGATCATGACCCAGTTGCA
>JBKJPI010000665.1:0-5819 GCA_046595235.1 Burkholderiales bacterium
GCTGCATGGCCAACGCCCTGCGTAATGCCGGCATGAACCGCGACGAGATCGACTACGTCAATGCTCACGGCACTTCGACACCGCTTGGTGACATTGCGGAGACCGTGGCGGTGAAGCGCGCGTTCGGCGACCACGCGAGGAAACTGGCCGTGAGCTCGACCAAATCGATGACAGGGCATCTGCTTGGCGCCGCAGGCGGCATCGAAGCAGTGTTTTCTGCACTGGCGATTCACTATCAGGTTGCGCCGCCGACGATCAACCTCGCGAATCGCGATCCGCAGTGCGACCTCGACTACGTGCCGAACACTGCGCGATCGATGAGAATCGATGCGGTGCTCTCGAATTCATTCGGCTTCGGCGGCACGAACGGCACCCTCGTCTTCCGCAAGGTCTGAACGCCTTCGCGGTTTCGCGCGGCGGCAACACCCGTGCGCAATGATCCTCATTAACGGCACGCCCGGCAGCTCGGTGACGGCTCTGGACCGCGGACTCGCGTACGGCGACGGCGTCTTCAGAACTTTGCTGGCGCGGCGTGGGCGCGCACTGCACTGGCGGCGGCATTATCAGAAGCTCGCCCATGATTGCGCTGCCCTTGCGATCGCGCCACCTCCCGCTGATATCCTCGCAGACGAGATCTCCGGTTCATGTGACGGCGCGGCGGAGTGCGTCGTAAAAATTACCGTGACGCGCGGTGCGAGTGAGCGAGGATACGCATATTCCAGGGGCGCAGGGACGACGCGCATCGTCGCGGCCATAGAAGCGGCGGGATATCCTTCAGCATACGGTTCGGCGGGTGTGAAGGTGCGACGCTGTTCTATCAGACTCGCGCATCAGCCCGCGCTCGCGGGAATCAAACACCTCAACCGGCTTGAAAATGTCATGGCTCGTGCCGAGTGGAGCGATGCAGCGATCGCCGAGGGGATCATGCTCGACGGCGAGGCGAACGTGGTCTGCGGCACCATGAGCAACATCTTTATCGTGGCAGATGGAGTTTTGATGACGCCGGCGCTCGATCGCTGTGGGGTCGCCGGTGTTACGCGCGATCGCGTCATCGAAGCCGCGGCTGCGCTCGGCATCGAGTGCTCGGTAACGCAGGTGTCATGGACCGATCTCATGCGAGCCGATGAGCTTTTTCTCGTGAACAGCCTCGCGGGCGCCTGGCCGGTGCGCGATATCAACGGTAACGAACGTGCGCCGGGACACGTCACACGCGAGCTTCAACGCGCGCTGCTAAGAGAAGACCATGCGCAGGTGGATTAAGCCCGCTGGCCTCTCGGTGGGGGTGATGCTTGCTTTCGCGCTGGCACTCTGCGTGCGTTATCCCCTGCACGACCTTGAGCTTCGCGCTTCGCCGCTGCAGTTCAGCATTAGCCCGGGCAGCAGTCTCAGAAGCGCGTCGCAACAGATGGTCGAAGTCGGCGTGTTGAAGTCCGCTTTGCCGTTTGAAATACTGACGCGGCTTTTCGGCAACCCGCGCAACATCAAAGCCGGCAATTATGAGGTGGAGAAGGGGCTCACGCCGTTGGAACTCATCAACACGCTCACCCGTGGCAATGCTGCGGCGCTTGCTGTCACTTTTGTCGAAGGCTGGACGTTCCGGCAGATGCGTAAGGCGATCGACGATCATGCCGGACTGACTCACGAGTCGCAGCCGCTTTCCGACAGCGAAATACTACTGCGGCTCAGCGCCGGGCATCCGTCGCCCGAAGGCATGTTTTTCCCTGACACCTTTCACTTCAGTCAGGGGGTCTCGGATCTCAGCATTCTTCGCCGCTCGTATCAGTTGATGCAAAAGCATCTCGCCGCGCAGTGGGAACAAAGGGCGCCAGCCCTGCCTCTGGCAAATCCATATGAAGCACTGATACTTGCGTCGATCATCGAGAAGGAGACGGGCAGGGCCGTCGAGCGCTCGCTTATTTCTGCAGTATTCGTGAACCGGCTGAAGCTAGGAATGAAGTTGCAGACCGATCCGACAGTGATCTACGGGCTCGGCGAGCTCTTCGACGGTAATTTGCGCAAGGTAGACCTTACATCCGACGGCCCCTACAACACTTACACGCGTAACGGCATGCCGCCGACACCCATTGCAATGCCCGGTCTCGCATCGCTGCAGGCGGCGCTGCATCCCGCGCAAACGGACGCGCTGTATTTTGTAGCCCGGGGCGATGGAAGCTCTCAGTTTTCCAGCAATCTGGAAGACCACGACCGGGCCGTGACTAAGTACCAGCGCCAGGGACGACGCAATGGCCGCTAAGTTCGTGACAGTAGAAGGCCTCGATGGCGCAGGTAAAACGACGCACCTTGCGTGGTTGCAGAGCGCGCTCGAAGCGCGCGGCCTTTCCGTTTGTGCGACGCGCGAGCCCGGCGGAACGCCTTTTGGCGAAACCTTGCGGGAAATGTTGCTGCACCCGCCCCAGGCGCTGCATGCCGAATCGGAGACGCTGCTCATGTTCGCTGCTCGCCGAGAGCACGTCGACAAGGTGATCCGGCCCGCGCTTGCGGCTGGAAAGTGGGTGTTGTGCGATCGCTTCACCGATGCGAGCTTCGCCTACCAGGCATGCGGAAGCGGCGTCGAATGGAGCAAAGTCGAGATTCTGGAACGTTGGGTGCAGGAAGGACTCCAACCTGACTTGACGCTGTACTTTGATGTTGATCCTGAAATTGCCCGCGCGCGGATGCACGCCAAGTCCCCCGATCGTTTTGAAAAGGAACAGGAGGCGTTCCACGCCGCTGTGCGGGCAGGCTATTTGCGCCGTGCTCGGGAGCACCCTGAAAGATTTCGCCTTATCGATGCTTCTTGCGCGGTATCGGAAATTCAAATCGAGCTTTCGAGGCAGCTCGAAAGCCTCTGTTCGACCCAACAGGCTGCGCGCGAAGAATGAATTTCAGTTGGCATGATATTGAATTTCGCCGGCTTGTACAGCGTAAGGCGAGTCTGGCGCACGCGCTGCTCCTTCACGGGCCGCGCGGGATCGGAAAACTGGCGTTTGCACGAGCGCTCGCGCAAGCCCTGCTCTGCGAATCACCGCTCGCGAATGGCGACGCCTGCGGACGCTGCGGCGCCTGTGCGTGGTTTCTGAATGCGGGACATCCTGACTTTTGCCAGACCGAGCCCGCAGGTGCGTCGGAGGACGAGACCGACGACACCGAAAAGAAAAAAACCACGATCACGGTTCATCAAATCCGCGCGCTTGCTGGGTTTGTGAACGTGTCCAGCCAGCGCGGTGGCGTGAAAGTGGTCGTGCTCCATCCTGCGGAAGCACTGAATGCGAACGCTGCGAATGCGCTGCTGAAAAGTCTCGAGGAGCCTCCCCCGCGGACTTACTTCCTGCTGGTGTCGCACCGCCCCCACCAGCTATTGCCGACCATCAAGAGCCGCTGCCATCAAGTGGCGCTACGCGCGCCCGATACGGGTGTAGCCGCGGCATGGCTTGCGACGCAGGGCGCAGGTGATGCCGAGCTCGCGCTCGCGCACATGGGCAACGCCCCGTTACTTGCCCTCGAATTGAGCGGCACCGAGTATTGGGGCGCCCGCTCGGCATTCCTGCGGCAGTTGACGCGCAGTGACATCGACGTGATCGCGGCGGCGGAGGCCGTTCGAGATTGTCCGATTTCCGACGTCGTGACATGGCTTCAGAAATGGTCGTACGACATTGTTAATTACCAAGCGATAGGGCTGATCAGATATAACCCGGATCAGCGCGAAGCGATGGTGCGTGCAGCGACGAAGGCTGACCGTCTTCAAGCGCTGAGGTTTCATCGAGACATGGTGAACTTGCAGCGAAGCGTCCATCATCCGCTGAACGCTCGGCTTTTCGTAGAGCAAGTGCTGCTCGCTTACCGGGACTTGTTACAGCCGGAGGGCGCGCACGCATGACGATGCTCGTGGATTCGCACTGCCATCTGGACTTTCCGGAGCTCGCGGCGGACATACCGGGCGCGCTTGCCGACATGGCGCAGCATGGCGTCTCGCACGCGCTGTGTGTATCCGTGACGCTCGAGGATTTTCCGAAGGTAAGGGCGCTGGCCGAGCAGCATTCGAATCTTTACGCCTCCGTCGGAACGCACCCGGATTATCCCGACCACCCGCTCGTGACCGCGGAAAAGCTCATCGAGCTCGCGAATCACGCAAAGGTCGTGGCTATCGGAGAGACAGGGCTCGACTACTACCGGCTCAAGGGCGACCTCGAGTGGCAGCGCGAACGCTTCAGGGCGCATATCCGGGCCGCGAAAGGATGCGGCAAACCGCTGATCATCCACACGCGTTCGGCCGCCGAGGACACGCTGCGCATCATGCACGAGGAAGGGGCGGACGCGGTGGGCGGTGTGATGCATTGTTTTACTGAGACGTGGGAAACGGCGCAGGCGGCACTCGATCTTGGCTTTCACATTTCGTTTTCAGGGATCGTGACTTTCAAGAACGCGACTGCTTTGAAAGATGTCGCGCGAAACGTGCCCCTCGACCGTCTGCTGGTAGAAACGGATTCGCCCTACCTCGCACCTGTTCCTTTTCGCGGTAAAACCAACCGTCCCGCCTGGGTGCGCTACGTGGCGGAGGAGGTGGCGCGACTGCGTGATGTCACGCTCGAAGAGGTAGCTGCGGCCACGTCGGAAAATTTCTTCAGGCTCTTCAAACAGGAGGCGTGAACCGTGAAACACGCGTTTAGCCGAGTCGCATTGGCGCTGGTTCTATGCTTGTCACTCTCGGCGGGCGCTGCAGTGTTCGAAGACATCCTGCAGGCCATCGAGCTCGACGACCAACGCACCGTGGCCGCGCTTCTCAAGCGTGGCGTGGACGTGAATACGACAAATCGTGAGGGCGAATCGCTGCTCATCCTCGCGGCCCGATCGGGCAAGCCGTCAGTCGTTCAGACGCTGCTTGCCGCCCGGCCCAACTTGAACGCGCGTAACGCTCTGGGTGAAACCGCGCTCATGCATGCAGCGATCAAGGGGCGGGCTGACATCGTGAAGCTCCTGCTCAACGCCGGCGCCGAGGTGAACCACAACGGCTGGACGCCGCTTATATATGCGGCGGCGACCAATCAGATGGATATCGCGCGAATGCTCCTCGCGCGGGGCGCGCAGGTGAACGCAAGTGCGGACAACGGGACGACGCCGTTGATGATGGCCGCTCGTGAAGGCCACATGTCGATGGTGCTGCTAATACTCGAGCACGGGGCTGATGTGAATTACACGACTCCGTATGGCTACAACGCGCTTGGTGTCGCCACCGAGCGCGACCGGCGGGCCATAGCGGACGTTCTTCTGCGTGCTGGTGCCAGGCGCTAGCGTCGCTGGAAGCTCTGGGCAAGCAGATCTTCGTACTGTCGGGCGCTCTTTCCTGTTTCCGAAGCGTGTTGTGGGTGCGCATAATCAATATTATGTTAAGTATTGGAATCTTAATCCGGGTTCGGGTCGGGTGCACTTCGCATCGACCGCCAGCCACGGACGTCAACGGGACCCATCGGCCCAGGGACGTAGATCGTAACAGCGGCCCCTGCAAACAGACCCGATTGCTCAGACGCGCTCGAGGATTGCGGCGAGTCCTTGTCCACCGCCAATGCACAGGCTGACAAGCGCGTAGCGGCCCCCGGTTCGCTGCAACTGACGGGCGGCGGTTAGCGCCAGGCGCGCGCCCGAAGCCCCAAGCGGATGCCCAACCGCGATAGCGCCTCCATTGGGATTCACGCGACTGTCGTCCGCCGCAACCCCAAGACCTTTCAGACACGAGAGAACCTGAGCGGCAAACGCCTCATTGATCTCGATGATGTCCATGTCCTCGATCGTGAGGCCGGCGCGTGCGAGTGCTTTCTGCGAGG
>JBKJPI010000074.1:0-3601 GCA_046595235.1 Burkholderiales bacterium
GTGGACACCATCCTGCGCATCGACTGGTCAGCCATGCGTGCACCCCCTGCGCTTCTCAAGGGCAGCACAGCGGGTCCGCTGACAGCAGTTACCGAGCTGCCGGACGGGCGCCTCGTAATGATGCTCGACGTCGAGCAGCTGCTTGCGGACACCGTTGCAACGCCGGAGAACGCCGCGTTGAAATATACCGGGCCCAAGGTGCCGCCCGGACGCACTGTGCTCTTCGCCGACGACTCGGCGGTAGCACGCACGCAGATCACGCGCACGCTGGATGCGCTCGAGGTCGGGCACATTGCCACATCGAATGGACTCCTTGCATGGCAGGAGCTCACGCGCATCGCGGACAGCGCAAAATCACGCGGCCGCGAGCTGCGCGATGAAGTGCAGCTCGTCGTAACCGACGTCGAGATGCCTGAGATGGATGGCTACATGCTGACCAAACGGATCAAGGCCGATGCCCGGTTCAAGGGCGTCCCCGTGATCATGCACTCATCGCTTTCCGGCGCTTCGAACGAGCAGCGCGGCCGTTCCGTGGGAATCGACGAGTACATTTCCAAGTCAGAGCCGGCGCGCCTCGCAGAGGCGATCTCGCGCCGACTCGCCATGCCCGCAGCGGCCGCACAATGCTGATGGAAGCAGTCACCGCGCCCGAATACAGCGCCCTCCTCGATGCGGTCGATGCGCGCGCGCGCGAGGTCGGCGCGAACACGATGGATCTTCTGCTCTTCTCGCTCGGGACGAACGAGCTCTTCGGCATTAATGTGTTCAAAGTGCGAGAGATCACGCACACCCCCAGGATTACGCGAGCGCCGAATCTGCCGCACGGTGTCAACGGCGTCGTGAGCCTGCGGGGCAGGATTATTCCCGTGGTATCGATTGCGCAATTGCTCGGATTCCCGGACGGCGGCTGCTGTAACGAGACGATGATGGTCACCGAGTTCAGCCGGCACGTGCAGGGGTTCCTCCTTCACAGCGTCGGGCGTATCGAGCGCGTTGGCTGGGATCGTGTCTGGGCACCGGAAGCTGCGCTCGCCGGCGCAGAGGGATACATCGCGGCGCTGACCGAGCGCCCTGACGGCAAGCTCGTGTCGATCATCGACGTGGAGCAGGTGCTGGCAACGATCTACGGCGAAACTGAAATTCCGCCCTTGGAGCCCATAACACAGGTCGGCGCCACCATTTTTTTTGCGGACGATTCCGCGGTCGCAAGAAGACAAATCGTCCGTGTGCTCGATCGCGTCGGCCTGAAACATCATCATGCGGTCAACGGACGTGAAGCGTGGGAACGGCTACAGGCGATCGCCGCGCGCGCGGAGTTGGATGGCGCGCCGCTTTCCAGCCGCCTGAACATCATTCTGACCGATGCCGAGATGCCGCAGATGGACGGCTATGTGCTCGCGCGGTACGTCAAAGGCGATCCGCGTTTCGACGGGATACCCGTCGTCATGCACTCGTCGCTCGCTTCAGATGCGAACCGCGCCATGGGAAGTACGGTGGGGGCAGACGCATACGTTCCGAAGTTCGATCCAAGGCTGCTGACCGAGACGCTCCGGTCGCTGCTGACCAAACAGGCGGCGGCCGACAGCGGCAACCGTGTAACGGAGTAAAAGCCATGCCCGACTCATCGCTACGCATCCTCGTTGTGGACGATTTTTCCACGATGCGCCGTATCATCCGCAACCTTCTGAAGGAAATCGGCTTCGCAAACAGCGACGAGGCGGACGACGGCCATAGGGCGCTTCATAAGCTCGGGATTGAGAAGTTCGACCTTGTCGTATCCGACTGGAACATGCCGAACATGACCGGCATCGATCTCCTGAAAGCGATTCGCGCCGATCCGAAGTTGAAGCACATCCCGGTGCTCATGGTCACCGCCGAGGCGCGGAAGGAAAATATCATCGAAGCGGCCGAGGCTGGCGCGAGCGGCTACATCGTAAAGCCCTTCACCGCCGCGACACTCGACGAGAAGCTGAAGAAAATCCTCAAAACGCTCGACCAGAAGGCGGCATGATATGAGCGCCGAGATGAGCGCCGCAGATAGCGCAGACCTGGAACACCTTTTCGACACCATCGCACGCGGTCAGCCTGTGCCTGCGCCTGATCCTGCACTGCACCCGAATTTCCGCCTCGAAGCCGGACCCGACGCTCACACCTGCTCGGCCACACGCATGCTGAATTCTGTCGGGCACCTCACCCGCCAGCTCCACGACACGCTCGCAGAGCTGGGCTACGACACGCAGATCCAGGAGTGCGCCGCAGCGGCACTGCCGGATGCGCGCCAGCGCCTTGCTTACGTCGTGAACATGACCGAGCAGGCGGCAAGCCGCTCGCTCAACGCAGTGGAGCTCGCGACGCCGATGCAGGAAGCGCTTGCGTCGGACGCGTCTGCGCTCAGCGCCCGTTGGGACACACTCGTGCGCGGCGAGAGCAGCGTCGATGACTTCAAGCTGCTGGCGCAGGCCACCCGTGATTACCTCGGCGTTGTGCCTTCGCAAACCGAAGCCACACGCAGCCATCTTCGTGAGATCGTGATGGCGCAGGAATTCCAGGACCTCACCGGTCAGGTGCTCAAGCGCGTCACCGACCTCGCCTCGCATCTCGAGACGCAGCTTCTCAGGCTTCTCGTCGAGAATACGGCGGGCGTCGTTCCGGCGCCCGAAGCGCTGATGCTTCTGAACGGTCCTGCGATTACGCCGGGTGCCGAGTGCGTAGTCAATCAGGCGCAGGTCGACGCGCTGCTCGAAAGCCTGGGGTTTTAAGTGAACGTCCGAAAGTGGAAATCTACTTTCGGCCGGAACGGCAGGTCAGAACTTCAGGCTTGGGGCGGCCCGGCGCCTGAAGTGCGGTAATGGCAACGAAGAAACAGTGGCAGGCATACCGGTCGGTGTTTCGTAGCAGTTTCAAGCTCGAATCGGCTGGCTTTGCCAGCGATTCAGTTCAAATTGGTAGTTCCGGCGCAAAGTAGGGTTTCACTTTGCGACGTAACGGTTCATCGGCGCAAAGTAGGGTTTTACTTTGCGACGTAACGGTTAATCGACGCAAAGTAGATGTGCACTTTGCGGCGCGAGGCTAGCAATGGATGAAATGCTTCAGGACTTCCTGATGGAGGCGGGGGAGCTTCTCGCCGACGTCGACGTGAAGCTCGTCGAGCTCGAGAAGCAGCCGGCGGACGGCAAGCTTCTGAATGACATTTTTCGGGGTTTCCACACGATCAAAGGCGGCGCCGGGTTTCGCGACCTGCCCATGCTGGTGGACCTGTGTCATCTCACCGAGAATATTTTCGATCTTCTCCGCAGGAACGAGCTCGTTGTAACCGCGCCGATCATGGACGCGATACTTGCCGCGACCGCGTCGGCGCGCGAGATGTTCGACGACATCGGGCGCGGCGCGCGTCCCCGTGCCGCGGAACCCGCACTGCTCGCGCGCCTTCGTGCGGTCGTCACTGAAAACACGCTGACGCACAGCGCCGCGCCGCCCGCACACCCCGTGGAGGTCGTAGCGGTCGTAGCGCCGCCTGCCACTGACAGTGCGCAGGGTGAGCCCGACTGGAACGCCTTCTACAGCGCCATCACTCAGAAAGCGCCCGAAGCCCCGCCACGCA
>JBKJPI010000232.1:0-3121 GCA_046595235.1 Burkholderiales bacterium
TCGATGAGCGGCTTGCCCGAAAGCATTTTTCCATGCGGATGCTCGAGCCACTCCGCGTTCGAACGCACGACAGAGCCGCACGCCCGCGCCTCGGCGACTGCTTCTTCCAGCTCATGCGAATCCCATTGCGCGATCGCTTTCGCAACGCCATCTGCGCTGGATTCGCAGCCGAGCACGCCGATCACGCGGTCGTGCAGATGCGGCAGATTGAAATGCGGCAGATACCAGCGACCGTCCTTGCATTTCCAGGGCTGTGTGAGGTTCCGCATGTGGACCATGGACGGCGTCGCGGGCACCTGTTGCCAGCCGCCGCCTGCGGCAGGCTCGCTCAGATATTTGGAGCTGTTGCACGTCGCGGCGGCATGACGCACGTCGATGGCGACTTTCTGGCGCCTGCCGGTTTTCAACTCGTGAATGTCGGTGACCGCAACGCCGACACCGGCGAGGATGTTCGCCGTCGTCTCGCCGATTTTAAAGCGCGCGGAAAAGACGGGATCGTGGCCCGTGATCGTCACTTCGCCACCCTCGGGCATCCCGCGGCCGCGGATGCTCATGATTTCTTCGAATCCTGGATTCATGATCTCAACTCAGTCGACGCGTGCGCCCGACTCGCGCACGATTTTGCCGAGGCGCGGAATGTCGTTGCGGATCACGGCAGCGAGGTCTTCAGGCGATCCGCCGCCTGTCTCAAGTCCGAGATCGGTAAATCGTTTCTGCGTCTCGGCAGATCGCAGGATCTTATTCACCTCCACATTGAGACGGCTCGCCACGTCGCGCGGAGTACCGGCGGGCGCGAACATGGCCTGCCAGGAGCTGATGTCGTATCCGGGGACTCCTGCTTCCTGCATCGTCGGAACCTCCGGCGCGACGAATGAGCGCTTGCTTGACGTCACCGCGAGCGCGCGCAACTTGCCCGTCTTCGCATGCGGAAGGGCGGTAGCGATATTCTCGAAACTGAGCTGCACGTAACCCGCGAGCAGATCGGGGACCATCTGTCCGCTGCCCTTATAAGGTACGTGCTGCATCTGAACGCCCGTCAGCGTTTTGAACATTTCGCCGGAGATGTGCTGCGAGGTTCCGCTGCCCGCGGACCCGAAGTTGAGCTGCCCGGGACGTGCGCGCCCCAACGCGATGAACTCCTTCACGTTCTTTGCCGGCAGGGAGCTGTGGATGACCAGCATGTTCGGCTGCGTCGCAAGCATGGTGATCGGTACGAAATCGCGCAGCGGGTCGTAGGGAAGCTTCCCGTAGAGCGAGACGTTGATGGCATGCGAGCTGATCGTGCCGCCCCCTACCGTGTGGCCGTCCGCGGTCGCGCGCGCGAGCTCGGCGACGCCCACCGAACCCGCCTGTCCGGGCCGGTTGTCGACGATCACCTGCTGGCCCAGCGTTTCGGAGAGGCCCTTCCCCACCAGCCGTCCGAGAATATCCGTCGTGCCGCCTGCCGCGAACGGTACGATGTAGCGGATGGGCTTCGAAGGCCAGCTTTGCGCTTGAGTAGCGAACGGATGCGCGAGCGCAACGCTTGCGAATACAAAAATGCGGATCAACATGACGAGTCTCCTTTTCAAAGCTAGGACGGCCAGTTCTTACATTGTGCCGCTATTTGCCCACATGCGGCGGCGAACTTCCAGTTGCGCTAGGCTTGCGGCTTTGCGAATTTCGAGCGGAGATGATGACGAAAGTTAATGAAGCCGTAGCACGCGAAGCGTTCGAGCAGGCGCTGACCACCCACCAGCAGGACCGCTTCGGCGAGTTCTTCCTGGTAAAGCTGTACGGAATGGAGGTCACCTATACCGACGACGAATGCCGGATCGGCTTCGAGGTGAAGGATTTCATGCACAACCCGCAAGGCGGTTTGCATGGCGGGGTGATCGCCTTCGTGCTCGACATCTCCATGGGCCATCTTCTCTACCGTCGCAGCGGCCCCGGCGCCACGCTGGAAATGAAGGTGCAATACCTTTCGGTGGCACGCTCGGGGCCTGTAATCTGCGTGGCACGCTTTCTGCGCCAAGGTAAAAGCATCTCCGCTTTACGCTCCGAGCTGCTCGATGACAACGGTGAAATGATTGCCTACGCGACATCGACGTGGAAATCGCTGCGCACGCCGAAAGTGAAATAGACGGGCTCGAAACGCAATGCTCGCCAGACGCATGAAAGGTCCGTAGCGGCCGGCGTTTGGAGGGCGTGAGGGCGCGTCAGCCCGACCTGCGATATGCGCGGTCGGGCGTCGGTGTGTGATATGTTGCCCGTCATGAACAAGCCCAGGCTGATCTACTTCGACGCGCCCGTGAGCCGCGGCGAGGAATGCCGTCTCGCGCTTCACCTCGCGGGCATGGAATTCGAAGACGTGCGCATCAACTTTGCGGACTGGGCCGCGATGAAGGCGGAGACGCCTTACGGCGCCCTGCCCGTGCTCGAGTTACCGGGACGTCCGCCCCTCGCCCACTCCAACGCCATACTCGTGATGATCGGCCGCGGGCATGGGCTTCACCCTGCGGACGACTTCGAAGCAGCGCGCGAAGAAGGGATGATGCAGCACGTGGAGGACCTGCGTGCCGTCGTCGGGCCGACCATACGTATGGGGGACGCGGAGAAGCAAGCCGCGCGCGAGGCGATCGTCGCCGACTTCCTCCCCGCATGGGCGCGGTCGGCGGAGAAGAACATCCCTGGCGAACCGTTCTTTGGCGGCGCGAAGCTGAAGGTCGTGGACTTGAAGCTTCACATGGCCGTGCGCTGGTTCATCGGCGGCAAGGTCGACCATATTCCAGCGACGATCTTCGCGAGCTATCCGAAGTTGACGCGCGCTTACGAAGCCGTGCGCGACGACGAGCGCGTCAAGAGCTGGTACGCAAAGAGCTGACCCGCGAGGCTGTCAGCGGTACCCTCCCCGATGCAGATGCGGCCCGAAACGCGGTGGCGATGGTGGACCGAGCCGCTCGTTCATTTCGTCGCGATCGGCGCCGCGCTCTTCGCACCCGAACGCGTGGTGCGGCGCGTCACACCGACCACTCACCGTGCCGACGTCGAGTCTCGCGTGGCCGACGCAACGTCGGCACGGTGAGTGGTCGGTGTGACGCGCCGCACCTCGCGTTCGGGTGCGAAGAGCGCGGCGCCGATC
>JBKJPI010000483.1:0-8726 GCA_046595235.1 Burkholderiales bacterium
CCCTCCCAGCTTGCGGACATCGCGCTGGCATCGGCGCAGAGTTTCCGACAGCTGATGCAGGAAGAACCGCGAGTGGCGATGCTGTCGTTCTCCACCCGCGGCAGTGCCCGGCATCCGCGTGTGGACAAGGTCGTCCAGGCTCTCGCCCTGGCACGGTTGCGGGCGCCCGAACTCGCCATCGACGGCGAACTGCAGGCCGACGCAGCCCTGGCGCCGGATGTCGCCGCCAGGAAACTCGGTGATCCCGGAACGGTGGCCGGCCGGGCAAACATCCTGGTTTTCCCGGATCTCGACGCCGGCAATATCGCCTACAAGCTGATCCAGCACCTCGGCGGCGCACAGGCGATCGGACCGGTGCTGCAGGGATTCGACCGCCCGATCAGCGACCTGTCTCGTGGCGCCAGCGTGGACGACATCGTGGCGACCACGGTGGTCGCGCTGGCGCGCGCATGAGACCCGGCTCATCACGTGTCCGGCAATCAGGCACGATCATGGACCGTGACGTAATCGCGCGCTTCGGGGCCGTTGTAGAGCGTGAGTGGTCGGATCAGGATGTTGTTCTCCATCTGCTCGAGCACCTGCACCGTCCAGCCGGGCACGCGGCCGATGGCGAAGATGGGCACGAACAGATCTTCAGCGATCCCGTTCAGGAAATATACGACGCCCGCATAAAAGTCGACGTTTACGTTTACGCCGTGGCGCGCATAGGGCTTCATCGCTTGAACCACGGCTTCGAGGATCTGATACCACTGCGGCTGGCCCATCTCGCGAGAGAGTTTCTCCACACCGGCGCGCATGTGACGTGCGCGCGGGTCTTCCGCGCGGTAAACGCGATGGCCGAAGCCCATCACCGGCTCTTTGTTCGCGCGCTTATCCTTGACGTATGCAGCCGCCTTCGACGCGTCTCCGATCTCCTGCGCCATGCGCATCACGTTCTCGGCTGCGCCGCCATGCGCGGGACCGGACAGTGCAGCGATTGCCGCCGTGATCGCGCTGTGCAGGTCCGCGTCGGTGCCGGCAACAACGCGCGCCGTAAACGCCGAAGCATTCGCACCGTGCTCCGCGTGCAGGCTCATGTCCATGTCCATGAGCCGCGCAGCATCTTCGCTGGGTGCCTTGCCTTTCAGCATGTACAGAAAATTGGCGGCGTGGCCAAGGTTGAGGTCGGGCGCAGGCGGCTCACGACCGTTGCGGATGTGCTCGTGCGCCGCAACGATCATGGGCACCTGTGAAGTCAGGCGCACACCTTTTCGCAAAGTGGCCGTGGCTGATTTATCAGCGGTCTCAGGATCGAACGCCGCGAGCGCCGAGGTCACCGTGCGCAGGACATCCATCGGATGTGCCCTTTTGAGCTCGCGAATGATGTTGTATGCCGCAGCCGGAAGCGTGCGCGCGCCCTTCCAACTCGCCATCGAACGCTGCGAGCTCGGCTCGGCTCGGCAACTCACCCTTGAAGAGCAGATAGCACGTTTCCTCGAAGCTCGAGCGTTCGGCGAGATCGTGGATCGAATAGCCGCGATAGAGCAGCTCGCCCGCGCGCCCATCGATAAAGCAGACGGGCGAACGGTCGAAATACACACCTTTGAGGCCGCGATGGACCTCGATCTTTTCAGTGGCTTCGCTCATGAGTCTCCCGCTGCGTTCGCCTTATGTCAAAAATTGCGCTGGCCTTTCTTAGGCCTCGCTTTCGGCCGATGGTCAAGCCGCCGCTCACACGTAGTCTTTGTACTTCTCCAGCAACCGCACCGGCTTCGAAAGCGCGTCGCGACGGAACGGGTCTCCGAGCTCGCGCGTGACCATGACTTCCAGGATCGTCGTCTTGCCGTCCTTCTGCGCAGCGCATGCCTGGCTTAGCGCCGATCCAACGTCCGAAAGCTGATCGATCGTGTGTCCCTCCGCACCCATCGAGCGCGCGATGGCAGCAAAGCTCGGGTTCTCCAGGTCGGTGCCCACGAAGCGTCTGTTGTAGAAATCGACCTGATTCTTTTTCTCGGCGCCCCACTGCCGGTTGTTGAAGACGACTGCGGTCGTGGGAATCTTCTCGCGCACGCAGGTGAGAATCTCGCCGAAGCTCATCGCCCAGGCGCCGTCACCGACGTAGGCAATCGCGGGCCGATCGGGCGCTGCGAGTTTCGCGCCGACGATGGTCGGAAAGGCGTAGCCGCAATTCCCGAAGCTCATCGCCGCGAAGAAGCTTCTCGGCTTTTCAAAGCGCAGGTAGCTGTTCGAGACCGAACAGATATTGCCGATGTCAGTGGACACCATCGCAGCAGCGGGCATCGCGCGCTCGAGCTCACGCAACGCCTGACGCGGATGCATTTCCTTTGCATTCTTTATCACGTCGAGGCTGTAAGGATCCCGCTCGTGCGTCCAGGCGGTGAGCTCAGCTTCCCACTCCGCCTTTTCCTTGCGGATCTCCTCGCGGCGCGCATCGCGCGTCGCTGCGGCGGCGATACCACGATTCCTGAGTCGCTCGATGAGCGCTTCGGCTGCGGCTTTCGCATCCCCGCACAGGCCCACCGAGACCTTCTTCACCAGCCCCAGCATCTCGGGATCGACATCGACCTGAATGACGCTCGCGGTCTTGGGCCAGTAATCGAGGCCGTGCTGCGGCAGCATGCCGAAGGGCCCGAGGCGGCTGCCTAGCGCGAGCACCACGTCGGCCTTCGCAATCAGCTTCATGGCCGCCTTTGAGCCCTGATAGCCCAGCGGTCCGCACCACAACGGATGGCTCGCCGGAAACGAGTCGTTATGGAGATAGCTGTTGACCACGGGCGCGCCGAGCAGCTCAGCCAGCGCCACACACGCGTCGACCCCCTGGGACATCACCACGCCGCCCCCTGACAGGATCACGGGAAACTTTGCTCCCGCCAGAAGATCGGCCGCCTGGTTCAGCGCATGCTCACCGCCTGCGCCGCGCTCGATGCGTATCGGCTGCGGAATCTCGTAGTCGTGATCGCCATAAAAATAGTCGCGCGGAATGTTGAGCTGCGCCGGCCCCAGCTTGAGCATCGCCCGATCGAAGCACCGTGCGGTGATCTCAGCCATCCGCTTCGGGTTGTTTACGTGGCCTTGGAATTTGGTGATCCTGGAGAAGATCGGCAGCTGATCGGTCTCCTGGAAACCGCCGAGCCCCATACCCATGCTGCCCGACTCCGGCGTGATCACCACCATCGGCGTGTGGGCCCAGTATCCTGCAGCTACGGCTGTGACAAGGTTGGTGATGCCGGGTCCGTTTTGCGCAATGCACACCCCGTGTCGGCCGCTCACTCGCGAATATCCGTCGGCCATGTGGCCCGCGCCCTGCTCGTGCACTACCGGGATGTAGCGTATGCCCGCAGCGGGAAAGAGATCCATGGCGTCCATACAGGCGGACCCCACGATACCGAACACGTCCGTCACGCCATTCGCTACAAGCGTCTCGACGAACGCTTCGGAGTGCGTCATGCGCGTAACGCCGGTCGCAACTGTGCTTTGAATGCCCCGTTCAGTCTTTCCCATGTCAAGCTCCTTTGTATGTCGGGATGCGCTGCAGCGGGAGGCTGCGCGTAGTTCCCCTTGCCGTTTCAGGTGATCGCGTTCGGTGGGGCCGTGGTCTCATCAGCCGCGTCGAGGAGCTTCAGGCGCTGCACCTTGCCCGACGCCCCCTACGGCAGCGCGGCCACGAAGCGGAATGTTTTCGGCGTCTTGTAGCGACCCAGCTCGCGCAGACAGAACTCGCGCAGCTCCGGCGACACCAGCCATACTCCCATCCCGGTCGATCAGTCGGCTTTGATCTTCGCATCGCGCACGAGCGCTTGCCACTTCACGAGTTCGTCCTTCACGACGCGGTCGAGCGCCTCGGGCGTGCTACCCACCCCGTCGGCGCCCTGTTGCAACAACTTTTCCTTGATCTCGGGCGTCTGCACAACGTTCGCAATCTCCTGCCGCAGGCGCTCGACAATTGGGCGTGGCGTCTTTGCCGGCGCGAACATGGCGTACCAGGAGTCGACCTCGTAGTCCTTGATTCCGAGGGCCTCGGCGACCGTCGGCACAGTGGGTGCAGCGGGCGAGCGCTTGAGCGTCGTAACGGCGATGGCCCTCAGCCGGCCGTTACGCACAAACGGCATCGCCGCGGGAATCGACACGATGAGGATCGGCACCTGGCCTCCGATCGTGTCCGTCACCGCCGGGCCGCCGCCCTTGTAGGGCACGTGCACGATATCGATCCCCGCCTTCAACTTCAGCAGCTCGCCCGCGATGTGGGAAGGTGACCCGGTGCCTACTGATGCATAGCTCAGTTGGCCGGGCTTCGCCTTCGCGGCCGCGATCAGGTCCTTCACGCTGTTGATCGCTACGGCGGGATTCACAGCGATAAGCTGCGGAAGGCTCGCAACGAGCGAGACGGGAGCAAAATCCCGCGCGACATCGTAGGGGACCTTGAAGACGTTCGGATTGATGGTGTGCGAGGACAGCGTGAACAGTATCGTGTAGCCGTCAGGGGCCGCGCGCGCTGCGACCTCGGTGCCCACCGCGCCACCCGCGCCGCCGCGGTTATCTATGACGATCGGCTGCCCAAGACCTTCGCTGAGCTTTTGCTGGACGATACGCGCAATGATGTCCGTCCCACCCCCCGGCGGATACGGGACCACGAACCGGATAGGCTTCGTCGGATAGGCGGTGTGAGCGGTTGCGCCCAGCGCGACGGTAGACGCGATGCCCGATACCAGCACCCCCGCAATGCCTGCGCCTGCGCGTGCCCATGCTGTTTTTTTCATAATCGCTCCTCCTTCTGAATCGGTGAGACGACTACGCGACTACGAAATCGCGCGGTGCGCGGCATGAGCTTTCGGCCGCATCCACCGTAAGGGTGACGAAGCGACGGTATCTCCGGCCACAGCCAAATGTGGCTCACAACGTTGCAGCCGTAGCATGATCTAATCAGTGCGATTACACCACACGCGGAGGGTGCGCTATGAAGAGGCTTGTCTGGTGGGGACTGTTCGCGATTGCTATCGCTTTCACACCTTCGCACGCGCAGCAGAACGTCATGCTCTCGATCGGAACGGGAGGCACCGGCGGCGTGTGGTATCCGCTCGGCGGCGCGATGGCAAATATCCTCAGCAAGAGCGTGCCGGGCATGCAGGTGACGGCGGAAGTTACAGGCGGATCGGTGGATAACATCACGCTAATCCGCACCGGGCAATCGGCGCTTGGCTTTTCGATGGTAGACGCGGCGTGGGATGCCTATCGCGGCCAGGGCAAGTTCAAGCAGAAGGTGGAATTACGCACGCTGGCGGTGTTCTATCCGCAGAAGAACCACGTCGTCACGCTCGAAGGCAGCGGCATCGAGAAGATGGCCGATCTAAAAGGCAAGCGCGTATCGGTCGGATCGCCGGGCAGCGGCTCGGAAATCATCGCGCTGCGCCTGCTCGAGGCTTACGGCATCAACCCGGACAAGGACATTATCAAACAGCGGCTCGGCGTGGCGGAAGCCGTCAATGCCTTGAAGGACCGCAAGATAGACGCGTTCATCCACAATGCCGCGATGCCGATACCCGCCGTGACCGATCTGGGCGCAACGCCCGGCGTCAGGATCAGGCTGATCGATCATGCCGACGCCGTCGCGGCGATGAACAGGAAGTTCGGCCCCCTCTATAGCGCAGGCGCTGTCCCGGCGAAGACCTATCCGGGCCAGTCGCGGGACGCGACGACGGTGGACGTGTGGGCCGTACTCCTGACCAACGAGAAAATGAGCGACAAGATCGCATACGACATCGTGAAGACGCTCTTCGAAAAGAAGCCGGACCTGCTGCTGGTCGCAAAAGACGCAGAGTACATGACGTACGAAAATCAGTTTTCGGGCAACACGCCCATCCCGTTTCACCCCGGAGCGCTCAAGTACATGGCGGAGAAAGGCTGGAAGCCTCAAGCGCAGTAAGTCGAGAAACAAGCGGCGCGTTAACCGACGAAACGCGAGTTTTAGACTCCTGTGTGAATGGGATGGGTCAATACGTTCAGTCGACCTTGAGCCCGGCCTCCTTCACCACCTTTGCCCATTTGACGATTTCGGACTGGATGAACGCGGCATATTCCTCGGGCCGGTTGCCCACCGGTTCGGCGGCTTGGGCAAGAAAACGTTCGCGCAAATCCGGCATCGCCATGATCGCCACGATTTCGCGGTGCAGCTTGGTGATGATCGCCCGCGGGACGCCGGCGGGGGCCATGAAGCCGAAGAAGGCGCTGACCTCGAAACCCGGCAACCCGGCCTCGCTTATTGTGGGCAGTTCCGGGGCGGAGGACTGGCGCTTCGCGCTCGTTACGGCGATGCCGCGCAGCGCGCCGGAGCGCACATGCGGCAGCAGGACCGGCGCATTGTGGAAAATGATCTGAATTTGCCCGCCCAGCGCGTCTGTGGTCATCTGGCCGGTCGACTTGTAGGGGATGTGCACGAGCTTGATGCCCGCCATGGTGTTCAGCAGCTCACCCGAGAGGTGCTGCGTAGTGCCGTGGCCGCCGGAGGGGTAGCTCAGCTTTCCCGGTTGCTCCTTTGCCATGCGGATGATGTCCTGCAGGCTCTTCGCCGGAAACGACGGATGCACCGCGAGAATGTTGGCGGTATTTGCGACGTGGGTGATGGGCGCGAGGTCTTTCACCGGGTCGTCCGGCAGCTTCCTCATCAGGCTCTGGTTCACCGCGATCGGCGCAATGGTGTTGAGAAGCAGGGTATGGCCGTCGGCGGGCGCCTTCGCTGCGCGGTCGGTGCCGATGTTGCCGCCGGCACCGATGATATTCTCGATGACCACGGGCTGGCGCCAGTTTTCGGAGAGGCGCTGGCCGATGGTGCGCGCGAGGAAATCCGGAACGCTCCCGGCCGCGGCGGGAACGATGATCTTCACAGGCCGATTGGGATAGTCCTGCGCCTGCGCGCGACCAAGCAGGGCAACGAGGGCCAGCAGTGCAATAGCCAGTTTCATCGACTTTCTCCAGGAGAGTTGGCTTTGCGCACGAAGTGCGCGGGTACACGGACCGTAAGCGAGAGCAACCGGAACGAATGGGTCTTGCCGTGGCCGTCGAGGTTGAGGCTGCCGTTGACGCCGCCCTCGAGCACGTCGTCGACTACGAAATTGAATGCGGCAAGAAGCGGCAGCTCGTAGCGCCTGACGCCGGTCGCGCCGCGGTGCCTGAAAAGCTCGTGCACGCGCGCCGGCGTCACCTGTTCAGCGAGCAACGGGTAGAGCGCCTCATCGTAGGGGAAGAGGCTCACGTTGAGGCGGTTGCCTTTGTCGCCCGCCCGGCCGTGGGCGACTGCGTGCAGGGGAACTTCCACCAGATTCTCCGACGCGGCGCTCATGCGAGCTCCTTCGCGGTGGCCACGCTCACGCGGGGAACGACCGCATGGCGGGGCACGAGGTAGGACTGGGTGCGGATGCGTTGCGTGGTGCGCCAGCGCGCCCCGCCGTTGCCGGCGGGTCCGCAGCAGAGCAGCGCCAGCACTTCGCGCGACGCCTGCGTCACGTCGTCCTCGCTCAGGCCGGAGGCAGCCAGGCGGATGCGCACTTCCGCGGGTTGAGTGCCTTCGTAAGCGCGCCAAAGCGCGCCGCCATCGCTGTCGTGCACGCTCGCGACGCCGATCAGGTCGACTCGCGCCCTCACATCGAGACGCCGCATTTTCAGCCGCTCTTGCAGCACCTGGGCCGCCATGCGCGCCCGGGCCAGACAGTTCGGGCCGGCGACCGAAATCTCGCCCTCACCCAGCCATCCGCCTTCGAAACAAGCCGTGACCTTGAGGCGCTCGGGCGCAGGCTTGCCGCGCACGCCCACAACCTCGACGCGATCCTTGCCACGCTCGCGTACCGTGACCCCGGTGAGGTCGAGCGCGACATCCGGCGTAATGTAGTTCGCGGGATCGTGGATCTCGTACAGGAGCTGCTCCTTCACGGTCTGTGCGTTCACTACTCCGCCGGTGTTGTCCGCCTTGGTGACCGCGAGCGCGCCGTCAGCGCCGACTTCTGCGATCGGGAAGCCTATGTTCGCGGGATCCGGGATGTCCTTGAAGCCGGGATCGTAGTAATAGCCGCCGCGGGCGCGCCGCACTCCAGAAGATGGCCCGCGAGCGCGCCCGCGGCGAGCCGGGGCCAGTCGTCCGCGCTCCAGCCGAAATGGTGGATCAGCGGGGCGAGTGCAAGCGATGGATCGCCCGTGCGCCCGGTCACCACCACCTGGGCGCCCTTCCTCAGGGCTTCGACCATCGGCTGCGCGGTGAGGTAAGCGTTCGCCGACACCATTTCGCCGGTTTGCGGATCCAGGCTCGCATCGGCCTCGTAAATTTCGTGCTTGCTCAAGTCCACTTGCCCGCGAATGTCGTCGCCCTCCACGGTGGCGATGCGCAGCTGGGGAATGCCAAGACGCAGCGCGAGCGCGGCGATCAGGCGCGCGGCGCCGGGAGGATTGGCTGCGCCGAAGTTGCCGACGATCGCAATGCCGTGGCGCGCGCACTTCCCGAGAATCGGTTCGAGCAGCCGCTCGAGCATCGGCTCGTACCCACGTGCGGGATTGCGGCGCTTCTCGAGCTGGGCCAGCGCGACCGTGCGCTCGCCAAGCACCTCGAAGAACAGCGCCGAGGGACCACCGCGCGCGATCAGCGTGTCCACGACCGGGCCCGGCGCGTCCACGCGGTCGCCCGAGAATCCCGCTCCGTTGCCTACGAGGAATGGGGCTGGATCGTTCATTCAGTTTTGCTCACG
>JBKJPI010000522.1:0-2698 GCA_046595235.1 Burkholderiales bacterium
GGTTCTTCACGCTAGACCTGCAGCGGCGCACGGCCGAATTCAAGCCCGGCGTCACGCTTGACCTGCAGCCGTTTCCCGGTACGCTTGCCGTCGGCATCGACCCCAACGATCCGTCACCGCGCAAAGGTGGAGTGAAGGATCCGATGGCGCCGGTGTCGACGCTGCGCCCATGGAAGAACGGCTCGAACATGGACATCAACGAGATGCAGGAAGGCTCGACAGTGTTCATCCCGGTGTTTCTCAAGGGGGGACTCATCTGGACCGGCGACTCGCATTGCCGCCAGGGCAACGGCGAGGTCAGTCTCACGGCACTCGAGTGCTCATTCAAGGAAATGCGCATTCAGGCGATCGTGCGAAAGGACATGAAGATCGAATGGCCGTTCATCGAGACGCGCACGCACTGGATCGCCATGGGCGTGAACGAGGACCTGAATGTCGCCATGGTCAACGCCACGCGTGAAGCAGTGAACTGGCTCTCGACCCAGAAGATGGTGCCGATGAGCCGTTACGAGGCCTACGGCCTGGTGTCCATGGCGGGCGACTGCCGCGTGTCACAGGTGGTGGACGTGCGTAAGGGCGTGCACTGCATGATTCCGAAGTCGATCTTCACGAAACGCTCGTAGTGATCAGGATGCTGTTCCTGGCGCTCGCCATCGCGGCGGCGCCAGGACACGTCCTTGCACAGCAGAAGCTTCGCGTCGTCGCCACATCGGCGGACCTGAAGTCGCTCGCGGAAGCGATCGGCGGCGATCGCATCGAATGCGAGAGCCTGGCCTCATCCGAGCAGGATCCTCATACGATCGAACTGAAGCCCGCGCAGCTTGCAAGCGCTCGCGGCGCGGCGCTTCTCATACGCGTGGGCCTCGACCACGAGCCCTGGCTCGCGAGGCTCCGCGTTCCCGAAAGCGTTCGCGTCCTCGACGCGTCGCAAGGCGTGCGCCTCATCCAGACTGAAACGCCTCGCCTTCGCGTCGAGCGACGCGCCCATTCACATGCCTATGGCAATACGCATTACTGGCTCGACCCGGAGAACGCGGTCCCGATGGCCGCTGCGATCAGGCAGTCGCTCACGAAGTTAAGGCCTCAGGATGCCGCGGCTTTCGAAAAGAACCACAACGTATTCGTCGGCCGCCTTAGAGCCCGGATCGGCGAGTGGCAACAAACGCTCGCGCCTTTTCGCGGCACCAGAATCGTCGTCATTCACGACAGCTGGTCGTACTTCGCCGAGCGCTTCGGGCTCCAGATCGTGGCCGCCGCGGAGCCGCAGCCCGGCGTGCCGCCTTCGCCAGCAGAGCTCGCCGCTCTTTTCCAGCGCATGCGAGAATCGGCCGTGAAAATCGTGGTCGCTGATCCGCACTCGAATCCATCCCTCGTCCGCCAGATTGCCGCCAGGACCGGCGCTCACGCAGTGACGCTGCTTCCGTCCGGCTCCGATTACCTCCGGCTGCTCGATGACAACGTTGCCAGACTCGCAGCCGCGCTGAAGCAGGTACAAAAAAACTAGCGCCTGCGGCGCCGTCGCGCCGTTATCGCCACCACGCAATGACACCCATCGTCGAGCTTCTACTGTGGCCTTTCGTCGCGGGGCTCGTGCTCACGACGATTCACGCGTGGTTCGGCCTGCATGTGCTGGCGCGCGGAGTCGTCTTCGTGGATCTCTCGCTGGCGCAGATGGCCGCGCTGGGGCTTACCGTGGCCATCTTCGCGGGTCACGGCGTGCAAAGTGAAGCCGGCTACTGGTACGCCCTCGCCTTCGCGCTCGGCGGCGCAATTCTTTTCGCGCTCACGCGCGCGTGCGAAGCGAGGATTCAGCAGGAAGCGGTGATCGGCATCGTCTATGCCGTTTCTGCGTCCCTCGGCGTGATTGCACTCGACCGCGCCCCGCAAGGCGCCGAGCACATCAAGCAGCTCCTCATCGGATCGATCCTCACCGTTACGCCGGAGGAAGTCGTTTCGCTTGCCGTGCTCTACGCGTGCATCGGTCTTGCACATCTCGTTTTCCGCCGCGTGCTCGTGGAAGTCTCCTTCACTCCGTACGACGCAGCGGCCCGCGGGCGGCGTGTGTTCCTGTGGGACGTTTTCTTCTACGGCTCGTTCGCGCTCGTCGTGACTTCGTCGGTACGTATCGCCGGCGTGCTTCTCGTCTTTGCCTACCTCATCGTTCCGGCGGCGCTCGCGGGTCTTTTCACATCCGACCTGCGCCGACGACTGCTCCTCTCGTGGCTGCTCGGCACCGTGCTCACTGCGGCAGGCCTGTACACTTCCTGGGGATGGGATCTACCGACAGGCCCGGCAATCGTGACGGCGTTCGGTGCGGCCACTGCGCTGGTCGGAGTTGGCTACGCGCTGAAGACACTTCGCATGCGCAGACTCAGCCAAGTGCTGCTTGCACTGGTCGCCGTGGTGGGCCTCATGCTCGCGGCTTTTCCGAAGATGGACCAGCCGTGGCTCGACGCGTTGGAAACGCTCGCGCCACCGGTGCACACGATTTTCCTGACGGAATTCGACCGCGGAACGCGTGCCGACGCGCTGGAGTCGATCGCGCGCGCCAAGGAGGAGCTCACGCGCTTACGCGCAACCGAACAGGACGTGCGCTGGGGGCGTACCGAAATGCAGCCCGAAAAGCTCGAGCGCATGCGCCAATACATCGCAGGCCGCAGTGAGATTTCTTCCGGTGAGACGCTGGTGCTGAGGCATC
>JBKJPI010000545.1:0-5429 GCA_046595235.1 Burkholderiales bacterium
GGCTCGTACAGCGGCTCCCAAGCCAACAGAGGCGACGGCCGGGCGCTCGCCGGTCCGGAAAAATCCTTGCTTTGCCGCGTCGTTCATCGGGCCAACTACGGCGATAGCGACATCGAAAGGTTCACCGGCTTCGATCTGTTTGATCACGACCGGACTCGCGGCGAATCTCACGGTTAGCTTGTGTCCAGACGCACGCTCGAATTGCGGGACGATTTCCTTGAATGCCCCGCTTAAGGCTCCGGTCGCCAGCACTTTGACCTCAGCAGCGTACGAACCAGCGGCGGGCGCCAGGAGAAGTACCGCCGGCAGGGCAACAGAGAGTCCATAGCGCATCATCTCGCGGCCCTGACCCCTATTATTGATGAGATGACCTGATATGCGCACGAACCATTGCTTTCCCGCCGCGAGACGGGGCCGAAACGTGTCGAGAAGGCGGGACATCAGCATGGCGGTCTCCTTTTGGTTAGACGCTTCGCAGCCATTGCGCGCGTCACGATCCGTAGTCTCGTGCTGAAGGGCGCTGAATGTCCCATAGCAGCGTTGAAGTCGTCCTGAAAACTTCTTAAAATGCGCCCTACGGTCGCGGCCGGCGCTCTTGGCATTCAGCTCAAGGCGTTCAATTCCAGGCGCTCGTCTGGGATAGTGTCTTTGGGTGCTCATGGTCGACGGGGAAATGGCGTTCGGGCCCTTCTGTCTTTCGCTCGGCCGACGCGAATTGCTCAAGAACGGCGTCGCTGTGCCGTTAGGCTCGCGCGCCTTCGATCTTCTGGCAGCACTGGTGCGGAGGTCGGGGAACATCGTCAGCAAGGACGAGTTGCTGGCTGAGGTGTGGGCCGGAACTATCGTCGAAGAGAACAACCTGCAGGTTCAGATCTCGGCCTTGCGTAAGGCGCTCGGCGATGGTCCGGAAGGCTCGCGCTACCTGCTGACCGTACCCGGCCGCGGCTATCGCTTCGTTGACCCAGGGGAACGCGCCGTCCGACAGACGTCATCGTCTCCCCTCCCCCGGCAGACCCCGCCGCTGTCCGGTGCATCGCTGCCGCTGCCCGACAAACCCTCGATCGCCGTGCTGCCGTTCGTCAACATGAGCGGTGACCCCGAGCAGGAATACTTTGCCATGGGCATGGCGGAGGAAATCATCACCGCGCTCTCGCGCTGCAGCTGGCTGTTCGTCATCGCGCGCAATTCCTCATTCACCTACCAGGGGCGTGCCGTTGACGTGCGCGTGGTGGGCCAACAACTCGGCGTGCGCTATGTGCTGGAAGGCAGTGTGCGGCGCGGCGGCAACCGTTTGCGCTTCACCGGCCAGCTCATCGACGCGATCACTGGCGCGCACATCTGGGCTGATCGCTTCGATGGGGATCTCAGCGACGTGTTCGAGTTGCAGGATCGCATCACGGAGAAAGTGGTCGCCGCCATTGAACCGAAATTGCAGCTCGCCGAGATCGAGCGCCTGAAACATAAGAGGGTCGCGGACCTAAACGCTTATGACCATCTCTTGCGCGCGCAGCAACTCGAATATGAATTCACCGAGGAGAGCCTCGACAAGGCGCTCGATCATCTCCGACAGGCGCTCGCGATCGAGCCGGCTTATGCACCCGCGATGGCGCTGGCGGCCTATTGTTACGGGGAAAAGCGATTTCAGGGCTGGACAAAGGATTTCGAGGCCGAGACGGCCCAAGGCCTCCAGTTCATGTTGAGAGCACTGGAACTCGCGCACTTCGACCCGAACGTCCTGTGGATGTCAGCGTTGGCTTCATGGCAGCTCGGCTTCGACACGAAGCGTGCGCAGGAGCTCGCTTATCGCTCGCTCGAGACTAATCCAAATTCGGCGACCGCAATGACCATCGCCGGCTGGGTCGAGGCTTACTCCGGCAACTACGGAAGGGGCCGCGAGTTACTTGCGCGCTCCCAGAGGCTCAATCCCCGGGATCCGCGCGCGTGGTTCACGGCCTCGGGTCTCGCAATCGTATGCCTCGGCGAGGCGCGTTTCGAGGAAGGCGGTGAATGGGCGCGGAAGGCGCTCGCACAGAACCCGCGCTATACGGTCGCCATGCGCCTGCTCGCCGCGAACCTCGCAAACCTGGGACAAACGGATGGTCCGGCAGGTGCAGTCGCCGACATGCTCCGAATCGAACCAGACCTCACGATCCGTAAGTTGCGCATACGGCTGATGTTCATGCATGACAAGCTCTGGCAGAAGCTGTCGCGCGGTCTTACGCTTGCCGGATTGCCGGATTGACAAGCGTGGTACGTTCTCAGAACGATGTCCGCTTTTGCCGGCCGCAGCCGCCGGCTTTGGCGAGAAGCGCAGGGTGCACGCGGCGACAAGTAGCGGCGTCGAGTGGGGCGAGAAGGCTGCGCGCGGCCCGCGATCCGGTGACAGAAGGCGCACCCATGCCTCAGTATGACCTCTACGGCTTCTTCGGCGTCTTGTATTCGACTTCCTTCTGGAACGGCTTCCAGACGATTTCGTAGCCGACGAACCCCTTTTCGTTCGGCGCCTTCTGACGCGTCGTATAGAAGCGCGTCTCGCCGTCAGGAACTTTGGCGATTGGTTGTTGCCGAAGAACGTTCATGGCCGACGCTTCGCGCTACGCGAAGGGCAACTCGCGACCCCAAAGCAGTCATTGATGGCGAGCGATCACGCTTAGGCATTAGGCGACATTGCAGCACACGAAACCGCGCAGCTGCCGTCTACCGGTCAGGCCGTGCGCCGGACGCGATTACCGCATTGCGCATCTTCTTCATCTGTGCGGCCAGGTAGGCTGAGAGCTCGTTCGGCGTGCTCGTTTGCGGATCGATACCGATGTTGGCGAGATGCTCGCGCATTTCAGGCGGCTGCAGAGTCTTGACGATTTCGCCGTGCAGCGTGGCCAGGATCGCCTGCGGTGTGCGCGCCGGCGCGAAGATGCTGTACCAGCCGATGAATTCGTAACCGGGCACTGTCTCGGCGATCGGCGGTACGTCCGGCGCGAGCGAGGAGCGCTGAGCTGCGGTGATGCCGAGTGCGCGCAAACGGCCCGCACGCACGGAAGGGAGCACGGCCGGCACGACCGAGATCAGTGCGTGCACTTGTCCGGCGATCGTATCGGTCATCGCTGCGGTCACACCCTTGTACGGCACGTGCTGAATGTCCATGCCGGTCATGCTTTTCAATATCTCGAATGACAGATGCGGCGGCGAGCCTGAACCGCCCGAGCCGTAGCGGAACTGGCGCGGTTTCGACCTGACGAGCGCGATCAACTCCTTCACCGAGTGCGCCGGGACACCGGGATGGACCACAAGGAGGAACGGTGTCGTGCCGACCATCGTGATCGGCGCGAAGTCCTTCGCGAGATCGTATTTGAGCTTGTCGTACATCTGAGAAACGATGACGGCCTGCGACGTGATTATGACCAGCGTGTAGCCGTCGGGCGCCGCACGCGCGGCGATCTCCGAGCCGATGATGCCGCTCGCCCCGGGACGCGCGTCGACGATGACCTGCTGCCCGAACACGTCGGCGAGCTTCGCGCCGATGAGACGCCCCACGATGTCGGGACCGGATCCCGGTGAGCTCAACGCGATGAGCCGGATCGGCTTTTCGGGATATGCGCTCGCGGCAGACTTCTGTGCGTGAGCGGCGCAAGGGAGAAGCGTTGCCGCAAGAAGTGCGGCAACGCGTAACTTACGATTCACGGTGTGCGACGGGGATCGCGCGCACAAGGCCGGTGTCTTAGCCACTCCAGCGACCTCAGCGCTTCAGCCCACGCCGACCTATCGCGCACGCGCGATAGAGGCCACCGTCTGCAGCCGTGACGTACAGACTTCCGAGATCCGCATCGCCGAACGCGCAGCGCATCGGCGCGTCCGCGGGCGCGGGATGTGTTTCCAGTATCGTTCCGCCGGGCGATATCACGACGACCGCAGGCGCTGTGCCGCTCTTTTTCCAGCCCATGCACGCGATGATATTGCCTTCGCTGTCGAGGCACATGCCTTCGATCCCGCGTTCGTTCGCTTGGAGATTGATTAGCGTCTTGCGATGCCCGGCGACACCGTGTTTGTCGAGCGGATACGCGAAGAGCTGGCATACATCACCGCGTTCGACGTCTCCGTCCGCCACGTACAGCGTTTTCTCGTCCGCCGAGAGCAGCACCGCGCGGGGCGCCGCCGTGTCGTGCGTGACGCGCGAAAGGCGACACAGCCCAGGTCCGTAGCTGTCCATGCGCAGCACCGAAGCGTGAGGCAGGAATGGATAAGCGGGTGGGCCGTACGGGGGCTGCGCGTTGTAGGGATCGGCGATCCAGCGACGTCCCTTGCTGTCGATCGCGAGATCGACGGGCTGGTTGTGGTGCGCGCCGTCGAGAAGCTCCTGTGTCGGCGCGGTCGAGCCGTCGTTGAGAAAGTGAATCACGCGGCGACCGCCTTCCTGCGCGCCGAAAACGGTGCCGTCCTTCGCCACCGCAAGCCCGTTCGTGCGTCCGGTGAACCAGCGAAACAGCTCGGTTTTCCCGGTGGAAGGGTCGTAGCGCAGGATGCGCTCTTCGGCGACCGCGCTGAACAGCATTCCCTTGCCGTCCCAGGCGAGCCCTCCCGTCCTTCCCTCGTAGGGTCCAGCCACCAGTTCGAATTTCCAGTCCATCCTGTTCTCCTCAGCGCGACGGAACGCCGGCGATGTTGATGCGCGTGCGCACCACCGAGCCGATCATCGTGATGTACAGCGATTTCCAGTCATCGTCGCCGAACGCAATATTCGTCGGATGGTGTCCTTCGGTCTTGATGCGAACGATGGGTTTGCCCGAAGGATCGTGCACCCAGGTGCCGCCCGGACCCGTGCACCACACGTTGCCGGCGGTATCGCACTTCATGCCGTCGGGGACACCGCGCTCCGGACTGATGTAGCGGTAGAACTCGCGCGCTTTGCCGACAGTGCCATCGGTCTTCACGTCGTATGCGCGGATCACGCGCTCGCGGCTGCAGTTCACGTAAAGGATTTTCTCATCGGGCGAGAAGCACAGGCCGTTCGGATAGACGTTGTCCTCGGCGACAGCGGTCAACTCGCTGCCGTCCGGCGAGATGCGGAAGACAGGCTGCGTTTCCAGATACCGCTGAAGATCGTGACCGACCATGCCGACGTTGAGCAGCCCGCCCGGCGGATCGGTGAACCAGATCGAGCCGTCCGATTTCACGACGATGTCGTTAGGGCTGTTCAGCTTCTTGCCCTGCCACTTGTCGGCGAGCGTTTTCCACGTGTCGTTCTTTTCCATGCGGAACACGGTGCGCCCGCCCCAGCCCGCGACGACGAGCCGGTTCTCGAGATCCAGGCAGGTGCCGTTCGCCGTAACTGAAGGACGCAGAACCACCTCCTGCCCGGTATCCGGCCGCCACTTCCAGATCGTGTCGCCGATGATGTCGGTGAAGAAGAGCTGTTTGTTCTTCGCGTCCCAGGT
>JBKJPI010000576.1:0-9879 GCA_046595235.1 Burkholderiales bacterium
TCTTCATTAAAGCTTTGGTGATCGACTGCTTCACGTCGAAGAAGTCTGCCCACGGGTCCTTGTTCAGCTTTGCAAGACGCTGGATCACGTTGCGCACGTTGAAGTAATCCTCGCGGATGTCCTGTGTGAGCTCACTCCACTCGATTGGCGTTGCGACTGGAGCATTGGCCCGGGCGCGGAGCGAGAACGGGGCGACTACCGTGGCGCCCTCCCCATTACGTAGATAGTCGATAAATATCTTCCCGTGCCGCTTGGCTTTGGTAACCGTTGCGACGTATCGGTCCGGGAAGGACTGCACCATCAGCTCCGCGACGGCCTTCGTGAAGCTCTTGATGTCATTCCAGTCGAGCGCGGGCTTGATCGGCAACACGACGTGAAGCCCTTTCCCGCCGGTCGTCTTTACAAACGTGCGAAGCCCCAGCTCTTCGAGCAGCGTCTTCAGAAGATGCACGCCTTCGAGCAGCGTTTCCCATGACACGTCGTCGGCCGGGTCGAAGTCGAAAATGAGGCGGTCCGGGCACGAAAGCCTGGGCGCGCTGGAGCCGAACGGGTGCAGCTCCAGCGCACCCATCTGCAGGAGCGCCACGAGCGCCGGGGTCGTGTTTGCCATCATGTAAAGCGTCGGACCGCTACCTTCCTGCACAGTTACCCGCTCGATGATCTCGTTCACCTTCGCATCGGGATGCTTCTGGTAGAAGCATGATTTCTCCCACCCACTGGGACAACGCACGAGCGTAAGCGGACGGTTTTTAAGATGCGGGAGGATCCAGTCCGCAACTGTTTCGTAATAGGTGGCGAGCTCGAGCTTCGTGATGCCGGCTTCCGGATACAGCACCTTGTCAGGATTGCTGATCCTGATACCGGATACCGTCGCCTCCTCCTTGCCGGCCCTGGCGGTGCGCTTCGCTGCGGCCTGCGCTGCGGGCACGGCCTTCGTCGCAGCACTCGCCGTCTTCTTCTTCGCACGTTCTGCGCTGGAGACAAGGCGTTGAGGGGCAATGTCGCCGGCATCCGCATCGTCGGGCCGTTCGCGCACGACGTCCTGCGCCTTCTTGTCTTCTCTCAGTCCCTGAAACGACGGGTGCCGCAAGGTCCCGTCATGCGTCCATTCGGTGAACTCGATTTCGGCCACGAGCTCGGGCTTGATCCAGTGCACCCCCTTCGCTTCGTATCCACGTGGCGGATTGCTGAACGCGGGCGCCTTGATCTCCAGCGCGGTGAGTCGTTTGTAGAGGGCATTCAGCGTCGCCTCATTAAAGCCGGTCCCGACCTTTCCGGAATATCGGAGCGCGCCATCGGGCTCGTAGACGCCAAGTAACAGCGCGCCGAAACCATTGCGGGCGCCTTCTGGCTCTGTGTAGCCGCCGACCACCAGCTCCTGGCGCAGGGTGCACTTCACTTTGAGCCAGTCCCGGCATCGTCCGGATTGGTAGGTTGAATCCGCGCGTTTTGAAATCATGCCTTCGAGCTTCAGCCGGCACGCCTGCTTGTGAAACTCTTCACCGGAGCCCTCGATATGCGCGCTGAACTTCAGTGCGGCCGGCGCCGATGTGAGGAGCGCTTCGAGTAGCCGCTTGCGCTCGAGGAGCGTTGCGCCGCGAAGGTCGTATCCATCGAGGTACAGCAGATCGAAGATAAAGTAATGAAGCTTCGCGGAATGATCGGTCGTCAATGCGTTCTGCAGCGCCTGGAAGCTCGTGCGGCCGTCCGCCTCCATCACCACGACCTCGCCATCGAGCCACGCAGACTCGATGGGTAAACGTGCAGCGCTCCCTTCGACCGAAACAAAATTACCCGTCCAGTCTTTCGCATTGCGCGAGATCATCTGCGCCGCGCCATCTTTGACCCGACACAACATTCGATAGCCGTCGAGCTTCATCTCGTGCACCCAGGATTCCCCTGCAGGCGCAGCTTTGACGAGCGTCGCAAGCTCAGGCGCGATCAGGTCAGGTATCGGGCGCTTCACCGCGCCCTTTACGTTCGCGAGATCGAGCGCCGGTTTTTTTTTCGCCACTGCGCCATTTTTCAGGTTCTCGGCGACCGATTTCGTCGATTGCCACACACGATCCGGATCGGCCGCGATTTCTTCCAGGGTGCGCCCGCTCACCACGCTGTCAGGCAGCTCATCGATGATCAGAGGATCGCCGCGCCGCGCATGATCATCATTTTCCTTGATCAGTAACCATGCGTTGCCCTTTCCATACTTTCCGCCGTGGCTTTTGACGAGCATCCAGCCGCCCTGAAGCTTCCTGCCCTTCAGCACGAACTTGAGGCGTCCTTTCCTGTAGTCGGCTTCGGCATCGCCCTGCGGACTCCATGTGCCCTGGTCCCACAGCATCACCGTGCCTGCGCCGTACTGCTTGGCGGGTATCGTCCCCTCGAAGCGCCCATACTCGATCGGATGGTCTTCGGTTTGCATTGCAAGCCTCTTGTGCGCCGGGTCGACGCTGGGGCCTTTCGGCACGGCCCAGGAGAGCAGCACACCATTTAACTCGAGTCGGAAGTCGTAATGCATGTGGCTCGCACGATGCTTCTGAATGATATACGTGAGTTCCGTGGCCTTGCGCCTGATCGCCTTGCCTTCGGGCTCGGGTGTGATGCCGAAGTCGCGCTTCTTTCGGTAGAGCTCGAGGGCCATGGTTGTCGTCTGCCTGAAAGTCGATGAATATTGCGAGCGTATGCAAAAAACGAGCGCATGAAGGCTTGACCCCGGACGCCAAACCCGGAACATCAGGACGGCGTCGCGCTCACGCAAGGTCAATTCGAGATTACGCGCCGCAGGACACCTGGAGGAACGATGCAGGCGATGATCGAGCGCTATCTCAGCAAAGAACAGCGCATGATGCGCGACACCATACGCGCATACGTTGACCAGGAAGTCACCCCGTTCATTCGCAAGAACTGGCAGCGCGAGTGGGATATGACGCCGGAGAACCGGCCCTCGGTCGAGTTGCTGGAAGGCGTCCACAGGATCGGCCTGCGAACACTCGGTGTGCCGGAGGAATTTGGCGGTACGCCGCTTGACCCGAAGACTGAAGTGCAGACCTACGCGATGATCGCGGAGGAGATTGCCCGCGGCGATTCGGGGCTCGCCGACAAACTCGTTCATCTGGAAGATCTCACTGCTCCTTCGCAACATTGCGCCCCGCCACCTTCAGGAGCAATGGTTCCCCCGTATCGTGGAAGATGCGAGCTTCCTGCTGGCTCATTGCCTCACCGAACCTCGCGGAGCCTCCGATCGCTGGCTGCCGTATGACGTTCCCGAAGCAATGATGCACACGCGCGCCGAGTTGCGCCGGGACAAGTGGGTCATCAACGGCCGGAAGCAGTTCATCACGAACGGTTACGACGCGAAGCTCTATGTCGTCTACGCGACGACGAAGCCCGGCAGCGGGATCACCAGGGGAACGTCGAGCTTCCTCGTGCCGCGGGATACGCCGAGCCTCAGTGTTGCACGCTGCAACGAAACCGTCGGCGGACGCTTCATGAACAATGGCGAAATTGGTTTCGAAGACTGCGCCGTGCCAAAGGATCACTGCCTGGTTCAGGACGTCGCAATGACCAAAGCCGGTGTCTATTTCCGGCCCGGCAAGATCATCGTCGCAGCGAAGAATCTCGGCGTTGGCGTCGCAGCCTTCGAGCGCACGTCCGACTACGTTCAGAACTACGTGCAGGGTGGCCGCATCCTGATCAAACACCAGGCCGTCGCGATTCGCCTCGCCGACATGGCGACGAGACTTGCAGCGGTGCGCGCGCTCCTGAACGAAGCGACGCGCGCCGTCGACGAGCGATCCGCGGATGCGGAAGCGCTATGCAACATGGCGAAGATGTTTGCATCGACCGAGATCTTCCATGTCGTGCAAAATGCGATGGAGCTGCACGGCGGTAATGGGGTCATGCTCGACTTCGGCGTGGAGAAACTGATGCGCGACGCGTCACTCTTCATGCATCGCGACGCGCCGGTCGATATTTCGCGCTTCAAAATCGTAAAGGCAATGTTCCCTGAAACCGCAGGCGCTTACGCAGGCCCCGAAACCTGACGGGCACGACCGATAACAACCGAGGACACCATGAAATCAAGACAGCTGATGTCGAAGCTCGCGCTCCCGCTCCTTGCGGCAGCATGCATCTCTACCCAGACACTCGCCGGAGAGGTCGGGTACCCCACCAAAAACGTCACGGTCCTCATGCCGTATGCGGCTGGCGGATCCTCGGATATTCTCGCGCGCGCGATCGCAAAAGGCCTTACCGACGCATGGGGGCGCAATGTCATCGTCGAGAATCGTCCGGGCGCGAGTGGGATGATCGGTGCGGAGGTCGTCGCCAAGGCACCGCCCGATGGTTATCTCCTGCTCAGCACAACCTCCTCGTATCCCGGAACCGTCGCTGTTCGCGCCAAGCTGCCTTTCGACCCCGCGAACGCTTTCGTGCCGGTCGCGATGATCGCGCGCGCGCCGATCGTGCTCGCGGTTCATCCGTCGATGCCGGCAAAAACAGTGAAGGAGTTCATCGCCCTCGCCAAAAAGCGCCCCCTCAACTATTCGTCGTCCGGTACGGGCGGGAATAACCATATCGCCATGGAAATGTTTTCGAAGGCGGCCGGCATAAAGATGACGCACATCCCCTACAAGGGCATCGCGCCAGGCGTGGTCGCGCTCATCTCGGGTGAGGTCGATGCAATCATCGCGAGCTCGCCGGCAGTCATGTCCCAGGTGAAGGCCGGGAAAGCGCGCGCGATTGCGGTCAGCAGTCTGAAGCCCACGCCCATCGTGCCTGGCCTTCCTGCGATTGCCGAGTCAGGCGTGCCGGGCTTCACGTACGAAAACTGGTGGGGTATTTTTGCGCCTGCCGGAACGCCTGCGAATATTGTCAGCACCATCAACGCCGGGGTGAACAAGGTGCTCGCGGGGGCGGAGATGCGGCAGCTGCTCGAGCGTGAAGGCGCTGAAGGTGCGCCCATGAGCGTCGCGCAGCTCGCTGACCTGCTGCCGCGCGAAATCGCACGCTACCGTAAAGCGGCGCAGGAAGCCGGGCTCAAGCCGGAATAGCCCGCTGGCTAGCCGGAAGCTCCCCAGGCACCGGGGTCATCGATTTATGAGCCGCACCCAGGCGCCGCGCCCAGGCTTCACGACGAGGGGGCTGTGCAATTCGTCACATTTTCAGGCATTTGTCGCCTACTCTTCATGCGATCCGGCACCCTGCTTGCTCTTGTGCAATGAAATACTTCAGGGAGGCACGATGGCAAAGCAGCAACTGGCGCGGTGGTGGCGGTATCTTCAGGCGAAGGCTGCGAGGAATGTGTCCGAGTGGCAGCTGAGCCTTCTCAGTCGGCGGAAGTTCACAAGCCCGGCTGAAGTTACCAAGATGCGCAAGCCCGCCATCCCCGCTACGCGGGCAACCTGGTATCGGTGACCTCCCAGCCAATCCACTCGCACACGCCCCGGCCCATGATCCATGTTTTGTCTTCTTCGCTGAGCCACGGAATTTCCTCGGTGAACATCGTGACGTGCTGACGATACGAGATCGGCGAACGCGAGAGGTCAGTGCCCCAGAATAAACGCTTCGGACCGAAAGCATCGTACGCCTGTCTTATGTAGGTGTGCATCGTGCGGTACGGATAGCTGTCCGTGGAATAACACGGCAGTGCGCTCACCTTCGCCGCAACGTTCGGCCTCTTCGCGATCGCCAGCAGCTTGTCGAAATCCTTGAACGCCGCTGAGTCTTTCTGCTTGCTGTTGAGTCCCAGGTGATCCATGACGATCATGAGACGCGGGTAGCGGCGCGCCACCTCATCGATGAGATGCACGAGCGGATGCGGGACGAGGACGTATACCGGAACGCCGGCCGCCTCCGCTTCGCCCCACACCCAGTCCATATGCCCGTCGGTGATGAGGGTAACGAGCTGCGGGATGTGGAATGTGAAACGCAGGCCCAGCATTCCAGGCTGCTCGCGCCAGCGTGCGATCCGGCCTCGCGAGGCCGGGTCCTGAGGATCCAGCCGTCCCATCGTTGCAAACCGCTGCGGGTGCGCAAGGTGCGCTGCAACTGCAAGATCGTTGCGGTCGCCTTCCCAGGACGGCGGAACGATCACGACGCGATCGACGCCGGCCTCATTCATTTCGCGCAAGAGATCTTCGTGCCTGAGCGGCACCGGCCTTTGGGCCTCGGCGCGCTTTGGCCACGGACGTTGCGGTGTGTCGGCCCCCCACACGTGTACTTGTGAATCGACGATCAGCATCGGGCATCCTCTATTCTCGACTTGCGAATGATAGAAGCGCGTTGATCTTGAGAGCAAGTAATGTCTATCTGGAATTCATTACGTGCATAACAGGTTAGCCGAAGTTCGTGATGCAATGGCTTAGCTCGTCTGCAATGATCTGCGGCGTCGACCTTCTTCGCCCCGTTGCATTTCGTTACATTTGGCTGCGTGTGCACGTGTACACCGACCCCCCGAGACGGCGTTAGAGAACGCACGGTCCCAAAGAAAGTCTCCAAGCGTACCGAAGATAAGGAGGAGTGAGAGCACCGTCCGTGATACGTCCGCGAAAAGTGCGTAAAGCGCGTTTTTCGCGAACCGCGAGCGCGGTCGCGCCCGCAGCGGACATCTCTTCAATGTTTATGTCTGCATTTGCTTATCGAGGAACTCCGCGCACGCCGAATGAATGGTCAGCGCTTGCGCGCGTGGCCAGTGGGTACGCCACGGTTTCGAAAGAAGAGTTACGCGGCCTTTTCATGCTCGGCCTCGTCGAGCGCCACGTCGGCCGCGTCTGCCTGAGTGAGCATGGGCGTACGACACTCGGCGCAGCGCAGCATGCGCATCGACTGGCGGTCACGTCTACCGGCGATCACTCTCCAGTGCGTTAGCGTTCACGCACCACCCCCTGCACGCATGCCGCGCATGCAGGCACCCACGACTACGGCAGCGTCTGAATGTTGAACATCGGCTCGCCACGCACCCAGTGACCGAAGTTCGAAATAAAGAGTTTCGCGGCGCGCCTTTCGTTTCCCGTCGACGCCGATGCGTTGTGCGGCGAAACGATGACGTTCGGAAGGTCCCACAACGGCGACTCAGGCGGGAGCGGTTCCCGCACATGCGCGTCCAGCGCGGCACCCGCGAGTCTGCCGCTTCTAAGCGCCTCGATCATCGCGTTCTCGTCCACCACTTCGCCGCGGCCGATATTGATGAGCCGTGCGCCGTTCTTCATCTGGCTGAAGGCTTCGGCATCCAGCATGTTGCGCGTCTCCTTCGTCAGCGGGCACGCGACCACGATCCAGTCAGCCCGCGGAAGCTGCTCGCGAAGCAGCGACGGCGGGTACATCTCGTCGACCGGATCATCGGGCGTTACTGAACTGCGCCTGATCCCGATGACCTTCAGCCCGAACGCACGGGCGTAGCCCGCAAACGTCTTTCCGACTGCACCGACACCGATCAGCAGCACGGTCTGGCCGCGCAGATCATCCGGAAGCGCCGCGCCGCGCAGCGGGCGCCACTCGTGCTTGTGCTGACCCTGGATGTATCCGGGAAAGCCGCGCGCGAGCATGAGCAGACCGGTGAACCCGGTTTGCGCCACGGGCTCCGCGTTGGAACCCGTGGAGCTCGTGATAATGCCGCCGTTGCGGGCAATGGCCGAGATATAAGGCGCGGGTGTAACGCCGGAACTTGTGAGATGGATCCACTTACAGCTTCGGGACGCGACGAGCGCCTCGCCGTATGCGCTGTAGACCTGCTCGTTGAAGCGAATGTCGCGATCGACGTAAGTGCAGGTAATTCGATCGCAGTCCGCTTGCGGAAGCCGTGCACCCGGCGCTTCAGGAACCGTCAGCAGCTCTACAGATGTTCCCGCGCGTGTCGCGACCTCCCGCAACTCTTCACTGAAACCTTCAACGAACTGCCGGGATACAAATGCTGTGTTCATTCGTGAATTCTACATTGCGGATTTCGAGTCTCACGGCTTACCATCAGCGAACCCCTCATCAGGAGTGCACAGCATGACTGCAAGCGGCGGGATCAATACGCTCTTTCATTTTTCCTTCGCCGTGAGCGATCTCGAGCGCGCGCGTCGCTTTTACGGCCAGCTCCTCGGCTGTCCTGAAGGCCGGAAGCTTCCCGGCCGCGCAGACTTCAACTTCTTCGGCCACCACATCGTTGCGCACCTTTCGCCTGATGACATCATTGGTGACAAAGGCTCCAAGCTCCGCGAAGGCGGCGGCACGCCGATGCGGCACTTTGGAGTGGTCATGCCGCTCGACACGTTTGAGGCGACCGCGAAATGCCTCACCGAAGCGGATGTCGATTTCATTCTGAAGCCCGAGACACGCCAGGCCGGTACGGTTCGTGAACAGATGCTGATGACGTGCCGTGACGGATGCGGCAACGCAATCGAGTTCAAGGGCTTGCGCACTATCACCGACGTATACGCCGGCGACCGCTGAGGCCGCGCATCAGAGACCCGGGCGGCGATTCACAACATTTCAAGAGCGCTACGGCCGCTTGGCGCCGGGAATGCACGGTCGAGCTCGCTCAGCGCTTCGCTGGAAAACCGCACCTCCAGCGCCCCAAGGTTTTCGCTGAGGCGCTCGCGCCGCCCCGACTTCGGTATCGCAATCACATCATCGTCTTTCAGTAACCACGCGAGCGCCGCCTGCGCGGGGGTCATCGCGTGACGACGCGAGAATTCTATAAGCGTTTTATTGCGGATGAGCTTCGCCTGCTCGATTGGCGAATAAGCCATGACAGGGATCTTGTGCCTGCGTAACCACGGCAGAAGGTCCCATTCGATGCCCCGGCGGCCAAGGTTGTAGAGAACCTGGTTCGTTGCCACACCGCTTCCGCCGGGCGCGCTCCATAGCGTTTCCATGTCCGCACGATCGAGATTGCTCACGCCATAGTGACGCACCTTGCCGGCGTTCTTGAGTGCGGCGAGCGCCTCGATCGATTCGTCGAGCGGCACCGTGCCTCTCCAGTGCAGCAGATAGAGGTCGATCCGGTCAGTGCGTAGGCGCTTGAGACTGCGCTCACATGCAGCGACCGTTCCCTGCCGCGTCGCATTATGCGGGTACACCTTGCTAACCACGAATGCATCGTTGCGGCGGCCCATGATCGCTTCGCCCACGAGCGTTTCGGCTTCGCCTTCGCCGTACATTTCGGCCGTGTCAATAAGACTTGCGCCCGAGTCGAGGCCCAGTTGCAGGGTTGCGATCTCTTCGGCACGATGCGCACGATTCTCTCCGAAGCGCCACGTGCCCAGGCCGAAAGCCGGCACGCGCTCGCCGGAGGGCAGTGCGACAGTTTTCATGCTGACTTTTTCATCATAAAAGATCGATACGCTATTGCTGACTTCGTACCACGTGGCAGGCGTGTCAATTGGATCATGATTGCCTGCATAATGGCGCTTCTTAAAAGCAGAGAACAACAATGAACGGCGCGGAAAGTCTCGTGCGCACACTGGTCGTGAACGGCGTCGATGTCTGCTTCACCAACCCAGGCACTTCTGAAATGCATTTCGTCGCCGCACTCGACAAGGTCGACGGCATGCGCTGCGTGCTCGGGCTCTTTGAAGGTGTCGTCACCGGCGCTGCAGACGGCTACTACCGCATGGCCGACAAACCTGCATGCACGCTGCTTCACCTGGGCCCGGGTCTGGGCAATGGCCTCGCCAACCTGCACAACGCCAAAAAAGCACGCTCGGGGATCGTCAATATTGTCGGTGAGCACGCGACTTATCATCTGAAGCACGATGCGCCTCTGACTTCCGATATCGAGGGCATCGCACGCCCGATGTCACATTGGGTAAGAACGGCCACGGCGTCGCAGAGCCTTGCGAAGGACTGCTCCGTCGCAATCAGCGAGGCGCGAAGACCTCCGGGGCACATTGCGAC
>JBKJPI010000456.1:0-3894 GCA_046595235.1 Burkholderiales bacterium
GGTGGGTGCGTCGGCGCGACATTCGCCCGCCCGGTTCGAGGAGCGGCGATGCACCCACCGCAGCCTGCCCCGCGCGGCGGCCCTAGCCTGCCCGATCTGGGCGGAGTCTGCAGCTCCGGGCAGCCGCGTTACTCCAGCTTGATGTTTGCTGCCCGCGCGACCTTCACCCAGCGCGCGATCTCGCCTTTCATGTGCGCCGTCAACCGGTCCGGCGTCGTGCCGAGAAGCTCGAGGCCGAGCACGGCTGCCTTCTCCTTGAAGTCCGCATTCGCAAGCACACGATTGATGTCAGCGTTGAGCTTCGAGACGATCTCCTTCGATGTGCCCGCCGGTGCGTACACGCCGTACCAGGTGTCGAAGTCGATCGGATAGCCGAGCTCTGCCATCGTCGGCACGGTCGGCGCGAGTGCCGCGCGCTTCGTGCTTGCAGTCGCGAGCGCCCGCAGACGTCCGTCCTTCACATAAGGCACCGGCAGCTGGATGATGTTGAATCCCACCGTCACTTCGCCGGAGATGAGCGCGCTGTGGAGCGGCGCGGCGCCTTTGTAGGGTACGTGCACGAAGTTCGTTCCCGTCATGAGCTTCAACTGCTCAAGACCGAAGTGCTGTCCGCTGCCCTGGCTCGGTGAGCCGAACGTGACCTGGCCCGGCCGTGCCTTCGCTAAAGCGACCAACTCCTTGAGCGTTTTTACGGGCAACGACGGATGCACGACGAGGAGGTTCGGCTGTGACGCAACGAGCGACACCGGCTCGAAATCCCTGAGAGGGTCGTAAGGCAGCTTCGGATAAAGAGCGACCGACAGGGCCTGCGGTCCGATACCCCCGAGGAGGAGGTTGTAACCATCAGGCGCCGCGCGCGCAATCACTTCGCTGCCGATGTTGCCGTTCGCACCGGCGCGATTCTCGACGACCACCGTTTGGCCCCACGACTCCGTGAGCCGCTGCCCGATGTTGCGCGCCATGTAGTCATAACCGCCGCCTGCAGGAAACGGGGCGAGCATGCGCACCGGCTTCGATGGATAACTCTGCACGCCTTGCGCGATCGCAACACCCGCCGCAAGCGCCAGCACCGCGCCCGCTGCAGCACGATAGAAACTCGTCATGTTCTTCTCCAATCAAGATTGTGGAGCGGTAGCCGGACCGCCGAGGGCAAACGAGGCCACGGTCGTTCCTCGAATGCCTCGCTGAGCCGCGCACGCGCTCGCAGGCTGCAATTGGTGCGTCGACGCGACATTCGCCCGCCCGGTTCGAGGAGCGGCGATGCACCCATTGCGGCCTGCCCGGCGCTCGCGCGCACGATCCGGATACGCATCGTCACGGCGCGATGACGCGCGTGACCGCCCGGCTATTACCGAAGCACGGCACGTAAACCGAGTGCGTCCCAGGGCCACCGGCGACGATCAGCTGGATGTCTTCAGGCGCCGGCGAAATCGGCAACAGGGTTTCCGGCGTGAGCGCCCCCAATTCCTCCGTTCGTGAGTCACGCACGCGTCCGATCTCTTTAGTGGAAAGCCGGCTTACGGACATTTTCGACTGAGCCCACAGGTGGCGCTTTACGTCCGCTTTGCTCAACCCCCCGCGTTTGAATACTTCCGCATGCTCAGGCCCGATGATGAGCCACGGCTCGCCGCCATGAACGTACTCGTTGCTGGGCGGGTGAACCATCGTCTCCGCGATGACGCGCACGAGCTCCATCGCATCTTTCGAGTGCGTGTTCATGTTCATCGTGCCTTCAGCGCCGACGACTGTGACGGTGCTTTGCTCACGCGCAAACCCGCGTTCGACGTGAAGCGGCTCCCAGGGGCTCGCCTCCGCGTTCTCGGCACAGCAGAACGTGACCTTCCCCGGCTGCCCCTGCGTCGCTCGATCCATTTCACCTGGCAGCGCGCCGCCGATGTTCTGCAGGATGAGGCGCATTGCGCGGCCGAGCGTGACGTTCGACCATCGGCCTTGCCCGATACAGTTGAACGCCTCGTTGATGTTGAGCGCCGTGACGATAGGCCCGTTCACGATGAGCCACACCGCTACCGGGTTGGTCGTCGCTTGTATGCCCTGAAGATTGAATTCGGGCTCGGCCACCGCTTCCGTCGCCGCGATGAGCACCGGAAGATACTGTGGATCGCATCCGGCCATGACCGCGTTGATGGCGATACGCTCGACCGTCGCCACTCCATATCCCGGCGCCACGCGCGCAACGACTTCGTCCCGGCGCTGCTGCGTGTGCTGCAGCATGCGTTCGACACGCGCCACCGTCGGCGGCACGATCGGCAACCCATCACTCCACCGCCGTTCGCGGTACAGCCGGTTGATCGCGTCGAGGTCGTCCTGCGTCTCGAAGGTCGACGCCGGCGCTGAATCGAGCTCACCTGTCGGCGCGTTCACCTGGCACCCCCGGTCATGAGCTCGGCGATCTCGTCGACGCACGTGCTCGCGATGAGATGCACCTCTTCTCTCGTGCGATTGCCGAATGGATGAGGAATGACGGCGATCGGCAGGTTGGCGTCCCCAAGCGCCCGAGCCTGAGCGCGGCCGAGCGTGAGAAACGCAGTCGAGCAGATCGTGACCGCACTCTTGCCGCGCTTTGTCACCTCTACGCTGTCGTGGATACTCCACGACGTGCAGGACCCTCAGTCGCCAGAACCCGTGATGACGACGTCACAAACCGCACTGAGCTCGTCGATCACTTCGGGTTTCGCAGGCACCGACGCGGAAGCTTTTCTGCGCGTGATCACACGCGAGACGCCGTACTTACTCGTTAGGAGCGCGCCCAGATCCTCCGCGAGAATGCCGAAATTAGGCTTCGCGTTGTCGATGAAGCCGACGACCTTGCCGGTAAGCGCAATGAGCGAAGGCTTCGCGGTGCCGGGTGCATCCACCGCTTCGCGCCGCGGCGCTGTGGGATCGTAGAGCGTTAGTGTCGCTGCCATTCATGCCTCTCAATTTAAATTGTGTTCGCGCGCGCGAGCTTACCTGCTGGCGTGAGCGGCTCGGTCACTCCATTGGAATCTTCGCTCTCTTTACGACGTCTGCCCAGCGTTTGATGTCGCGCTCGATACGGTCGCGGAATTCGGCGGGCGTCGAAGCGCGCGCCTCGAGGCCCGCGGCGAGCAGCCGCTCCTTCATCTCTGCCGTGGAGAGCAACTGCGTGAGGTCGCGATTCAATCGCGCAATCGCCGCAGACGGCGTCGCTGCGGGCGCGAGCAGGCCATACCAGGCGTCCACTTCATAGCCGGGAACGCCCGCTTCGGCGATGGTCGGCACGTCCGGCAACGCGGCGCTGCGGCGCGTGGTGGTGACGCCCAGCGCCCGCAGCTTGCCGGCTTTCACGTGCGGCGTTCCAGAAGAAACCCCAGAGAAAAACGCCGAGACATGGCCGCCCATGACGTCGGTCAGCGCCGGCCCGCCGCCCTTGTAGTTGACCGCGACCATGTCGATGCCCGCGAGCACTTTGAGAAGCTCCCCGGCTACATGCGTGGCGTTGCCGTGCCCGGTGAATGCGTAATTCAACTGTCCCGGACGCGTTTTGGCGAACGCGATGAAGTCGCTCACGGTCTTCGCCGGCAACGACGGGCCCACCACGAGCATGTACGCACTGTTGCCGATGAGGCCGATGGGCGCGAAATCCTTCACGGTATCGTAGGGGAGCTTCCGCGTAACGGACGGCGTAATCGCGTGCCCCGCAGGAACAATGAGCATGGTGTGGCCGTCGGGCACTGCGCGCGCCGTGAGCTCAGTTCCGATGATCGCGTTGGCGCCGCCGCGGTTGTCGACCACCACCTGCTGCCCGAGGCGCTCCGGCAACCCGGTCGCGACGATGCGCGCGATGGTATCCACCGCACCACCGGGCGGGAACGGCACGATCAGCCGAACCGGCCTTTTCGGCGCCCACTCCGC
>JBKJPI010000493.1:0-4078 GCA_046595235.1 Burkholderiales bacterium
CTACGAAATTGCGTTTGATGTGGCACTTGCCGCGGGCGGGCAGCTGGGTTGCGCACGCGCGTGGGCAATCGCCGAGCGAAGCAAGAGCTTCGAAGTGTGCCAGCTCATTGCAAACCGGGACATCGCGCTCGTCGACGGCGCAGACGTCGAGGAGGTGCAGCGCCTGCGCGAATTCGAAGACGCCATCGACGCGCGGGAACACGTTGCGGCGGCTCTGAGGGGCGATGCTTTTACTCGGGCGACGCAGATCGTGCGCGCACTGCGCGTGGAACGCGACGAAATCCTTTCGACCCTGATGCGCGTAAGTCCGAAGTGGGCAGCGCTGCGTGCGCCGCCGGCATTCGCAATCGACAACCTGCTCGAGACGCTCTCTGCGCGGTACGACGTGCTGTCGTTGTTCTCGCGCCCGCCGCAGCCCGACGGCCGGTCGGAATTGCATCTTTTCTGGGTGGGCTCGAATGGCACGCTGAATCATCGCGTCGAGCGCCTTTCACGTGAAGAGTACGAAGCGCTGAAGCCGCGCAGCGCGCCTGCTCACACTAAGAGCGCTGAGTGTAAGCGCGCGGACCCGCTCGCCCCAGACCTCGGCGCGCGAATGTGGCCCCCTGAATTGATCGCGCAGAAGTGCTCTGAGCGTTCGCTGCTGCTGAGCGCGCATGGTGATTTTGCTGCACTCGCGCTTCATGCGGCTCGCGTCCCGGGTGCCCGGCCGACAATCGAGCTTTGCCCTGTTGTGACGGTGCCGACGCTCGCGTCGCGCGAGGTCTTGCGGGCTCATTGGGCGCTTGCGGGCGTGGCGGGAGTCGGCTGACAATAGAGACGCCGCTTCACGGTTGCGTACCCAACGCCATGGAAAAACGCTCGGATTCTCCGGCCTCAGCAATCGAGGCCGCCATCGTCGTGCTCGACAGGCACTTCGCGGCGCTCAATGCAGGCGATGCGGCTGCGCTCGCGGCGACGCTGCATTTCCCGCATTACCGTCTCGCCGGCGTAGAGATGCAGGTGTGGCAGGGCCCCGAGAACTATCTCGCGGATTTCCATGCGCGAGCCGGCGACGGCTGGCACCACAGCGAATGGGACTTCCGGGAAGCGTTCGCGTCCAGCGCAGAAAAGGTTCACTTCGACGTGCGCTTCACGCGTTACCGCGCAGATGCGTCGGTGCTCGGTTGCTATCGCTCGCTGTGGATCGTGAGCCGCATTGATGGACGCTGGGCCGCGCAGCTGCGCTCGAGCTTCGCGGCTTAAGTCAGGACCCAGTCAAGCCAGAATTCTAGGCGACGAGTGTCTGGCCGTTGTAGCTCACGCGGATATGAACCTTCCCATGTGTGGGGGCAGCCGCCGTGATCAGGAACCGGCCATCGCCATCGGTGGATCCGCTGGTGCCGCGGTTCGATGCGGTGCTCCAGACTTCTACCAGCGCGCCGGCGAGGCCGCGACAATCGCTGCCTACGACGCGTCCTGAAACGATCAACTTGTCGCCCGCCGTCTCGGTCACGAGTTGAGCGACGGTCGGCCGCCGCAACATGCCTGTGGCCACCGGAACGCAGTCGCTCGCGAGAAGCACGCCCGGGGCAGCGGCTGCCGCAATGCCCGCGAGCATGAGATACCTGCGGCGAACCGAGATCATGTTGTTGTCCAAGAAGTTCTCCTGACCTGCAATCAGTTTCATCATAACGCGTTAGGACCGCTCTGGAGCCCGCGCCCGACGTAAGAAGGACCTAAATCGGGCAGGAATTCACATCGCGTGCAAATGCGTCCGGGCCTTGGTTCAGATATAACGGGACCCGCAGAGTTGGAAGCGTCATGACAGAGAGGATTAACGCTGGCGCATTGCCAGGGGCGCTCCGGTACAATCGTTGACTCACGTCGCGCGACCGCTGCGGCTTAGGAGTCAGTTCCCCCACGCATGCAACAGGACAAGTCGAGCAGGGCGCGTTCAGCGTGCCGAACGTGGGCGGCTACTGCACTCACCCTGCTGCTCGGTGCTTGCGCGAGCAGCGAGATTCAGCGCGCACCCGAATACCGACCGCTTACCGCGGCAGAGGGTCGTGCGCTGGTCGGTCGCCTCTTGCCGCCGAACGTCTCAGACCGCATTGGCTGGGCGACTGACATCTACGCCGCCTTCTCCGCGTTGCAGATCCCCGCAACGCCGTCGAACATCTGCGCCGCGATCGCAATCACGGAGCAGGAGTCGACCTTCAGCGCGGATCCCGCCGTGCCGGGACTTGCTGCAATCGCATGGAAGGAGATCGATAAACAGGCGGAGCGGGCCGGTGTACCGCGGCTTGCAGTGCGTGCGGCGTTGCTGCTCACGTCATCCGATGGGCGGAGCTACAGCGATCGGCTCGATATCGTTAAGACCGAGAAACAGCTGAGCGAGATCTTCGAGGACTTTATCGGCATGGTGCCGCTGGGGAAAACGTTCTTCAGCGAGCGCAACCCGGTGCGTACGGGCGGCCCGATGCAGGTCAGCGTCGGTTTTTCGGAGTCTCACGCCGCTGCGAAGAGCTATCCCTATCCCGTAAACGCCTCCATACGCCACGAGGTCTTCACCCGCCGGGGCGGGATGTATTTCGGAATCGCGCATCTTCTCGATTACCCCGCGTCGTACAACAACCCCATTTATCGCTTCGCGGATTTCAACGCCGGGCATTACGCCAGCCGCAACGCCGCGTTCCAGAGCGCAGTCACGCTTGCGTCAGGCATACCGCTGGCGCTCGATGGCGACTTGCTGCGCTATGAGAACGGAAAGCCGGCCGCCGAGGCCGGCAACACCGAGCTCGCGGTGCGCAGCCTCGCCAAACGTCTCGACATGAGTCCCTCGCAGATCCGGCGCGATCTCGAGGCAGGCCGTGTGCACGATTTCGAGAAAACGCGCCTCTACACGCGTGTGTACGATCTCGCCGACAAGCTGAGTGGAACGCGGCTTGCGCGCGCGGTGCTCCCGCGAATCCTGCTGCAAAGCCCGAAGATCACGCGAAAGCTCACCACCGACTGGTTTGCGAACCGCGTCGACACACGCCACAGAAGTTGCATGGCCCGCGCGCCCGTTACTGCGGACGCGTCGTGACGCATTCAGTCGGGATCCCGTGCCCCCATGCTCACTGTGTAGACGAGAGCCCGATGGAGGGAGCACTACGTGAAACGTAATGTAATGAAAGAAAAGCTGCGAGCCGGCGAGCCGGTTTTCGGAGTTTCCGTCATGATCCCGTCACCGCAGATCGTGGAGATGATCGCTGCGGCGGGCTTCGACTGGGTGCTCCTCGATTGCGAGCACGGCACGCTCACGCTCGAGAGCGTCGAGTTGATGGCGATGGCCGCAGAGGCTTCGGGCATTACCGCGATTGCGCGCCCGGTGACAAAAAGCCCGGAGCATATTCTTCAGGTGCTCGACCGCGGCGTCATGGGCGTGCAGGTCCCGCACGTGAACACGGCCGCGGACGCGCGCGAGGTGCTCGCAGCGGTGAAATACCACCCGGCCGGGCGTCGCGGACTCGCGGCAGGCACGCGCGCCGCGCAATACGACGCGCACGGAACGCTCGCGGATTATGTCAAAGCCGCGAACGACGCAACGCTCATTGCGATTCAGCTCGAAGACCGTGCGGCGATCGATAACATCGACGAGCTGCTGAGAGTGGAAGACATCGATGTCTTCTTTATCGGACCGTCCGATCTCTCGCAGTCGATGGGGTACCCGGGCAACCCTAAAGCACCTGTAGTGGCGCAGGCGATCGAGGACAGTTTCCGCAAGATGCGGGCCGCCGGGCGGACCCCGGGAACGCCGGCGGTCGCCGAGAACGTGAACGACGTGCTCGACAAAGGCGTTCGCTATATCTACACGCACCTGCCGCGGCTCTTGTCGGCTGGCGCCCGCGATTACCTTACACGCGCACGCTGATCTCAGGCTTTCGCGGCTACCGTAAGCCCGCGAACTTTGTTCTTCTCGACCGTTTTGGCGACGAAGCCGCTGGCTTTGACGTCTTCGATGAACTCGCGCAGATACTGAGCCGCGGCGGGGCGCCCCTTCGGCGTACCGGCCGCCTGCTGTACCGGCCGCCTGCTTCACCGCGGTACAGCA
>JBKJPI010000607.1:0-3643 GCA_046595235.1 Burkholderiales bacterium
TCTGCTCGAGCGGCGCGGCCACGAGATACCGGTCGTCGCGTGTGCGATAGATCGCATACCGCGGTGAACCGCCGGTGACGAGATCGGCGCCCGCCTTCGGCCACTCACCGGCTGCAAGCCCGTTGCCGATGCCCCAGTACATCAGTGTGAAAAGATTGTCAGCCATCGCGATGTCGAGCTTGCAGCCCTCGCCGGTGCGGTCGCGAACCCGGAGTGCGAAAAGGATGTTGATGATCGCCGGATACGTTCCGCCTGCGATGTCGGCCACGAGCGCCGCCGGGAGCACGGGCGCATCGTCCGCGCCTTTCGTGAGCGCAAGCATCCCTGATTCAGCCACGTAGTTGAGATCGTGAGCCGCCATACGGGCGCGCGGCCCATGCTGGCCGTAACCTGTGACTGCGCAATAGACGATCCGCGGATTGATTGCGCGCAAGGCTTCGTATCCGAGCCCAAGGCGATCCATGACGCCCGGCCGGAACTGCTCGACGACAATGTCGGCGCTTTCGATGAGCGGCGTCAGTTTTGCTATCGCATCGGTGGCTTTCAAATCGAGCGCGATGCTGCGTTTGCCGCGATTGAGAAGTGCGAAGTTCACGCTGTCCGTTCCCAGTGTCGGGGTGTATGAGCGCATTTCATCGCCTCGCACGGGCCGCTCGATCTTGATTACCTCAGCACCCGCTTCCGCAAGGATCAGTGTCGCCAGCGGCCCCGGAAGCAGGGTGCTGAAGTCGAGAACGCGAATGCCTTCGAGCGGCTGCGTGGATAATTTATTCACTCGCCGGGTCGGTCATCGTTTTTGCCGTGCCTTGGCTACGCGTGCCCTTCGCGCGGGTGCATAGGCGGGATCACCCAGCGCCGCGTAAAGCGCCTGCGTCACATCGTGGTGGTGCTCGAGGCCGGTGCGTTCGAGCAACGCGATGGGGCCTTCGGGATAGCCGAGCCCGAGCTTGAGTGTGGTGTCGAGATCGGCCGCGGTCGCAAGCCCTTCATCGAGCCTGCGCAACGCTGCGTTGTAATACGGGCGCACGAGGCGATCGATGATGCGTCCGTCGAAATCACCGCACACCGCGACCTGCAGACCTGCGCCTTCGAAGATTTCGCGGGCAGCGGCAACGGCGGTGTCGGCGGACCGTGGCTGACGTACGATCTCGATAAGCGTCGTGGGCTCCGCGCTCCCGAGGCGAAAACGGGAGAAGCCAAGCACATTGGAACCTTCCTCGGCGCGACCTTCACCGGTGTGGAAACCGAGTGTTTCCGCACCGAGCTCGATGAGGACCGCGCTCCGCCGCTCCGGTTCTGCAACAGTGCTCAGCGCTTTCGCCGCGTTCTCTCCAATGATGATGACGGCGTCGGCGCGCGCTTCGGCCCTCTCATGAAGCGAATGTGTGTCCGGGAAAGATCGGCTGTTGCCGGTATCGATGAGCTCGTACCGCATCATCTCAGCCTCCGAACATCGCATTGCCGCGATAGCTGTAGAACCCGTGGCCGGTTTTGCGGCCCAGCTGCCCGGCAGCGATCATGCGCTTTACCAGCGGCGGCGGCGCCGCGCGCGGTTCGTGCGTCGACGCATACAAGGCCTCAGCGACGAGCAGGTGCGTGTCGAGCCCGACGAGGTCGAGGAGCTCGAGCGGGCCCATCGGATAACCGAGCCCGACCTTCACCGCCCGGTCGATGTCGGCCGGCGCCGCCACGCCCGCTTCGACGAGCCGTATCGCGTCGTTGTTGAAAGGCACGAGAAAGTAATTGAGGATGAAACCCGGATTGTCTTTGGTCTTGACCGGGATCTGCCCCAAAGCCTTGCAGAAATTCCACGCCGCATCGAACGTTGCCCCGGTCGTTCTCAACCCCGGCGACATCTCGACGAGCTTCATGAGCTGGGCGGGCAGACAGAAATGCATGCCGACGAAGCGGTCGTCGCGGCCGGAGCCCGCCGCTATTTCGCTGATCGAAAGCGTGGACGTGTTGGACGCAAATATCGTGTGTGCCGGACACACCTTGTCGAGATCGGCACAGAGCGCGTGTTTCACCTGGAGGCTCTCGAACACCGCTTCGATCACGATGTCGCAGTCGGCCAGCGCGCCGATCACGTTAGTCGACGAAAGCCCGCTCATGATCGTTGCCACCTGAGCCGCGCTCAACTTGCGGCGCTCGACCGATTTGGCGAAGAAGCCCTCGATCTGCTTCGCCGCGCGCTCGAGGGCCTCGTCTTTCGCGTCGAAGAGAATCGTCCTGAAACCCGCGCGCGCGGCAACGATTGCGATTCCTGCGCCCATCGTTCCGCTACCCGCCACGCCGACGGTTTTGATCATGCTTTACTCATGAAGCTGCGGCCGATGAACTGGCGATGGATCTGGTTGGTGCCTTCCCAAATCTGAGTGATCTTGGCGTCACGCATGAGGCGCTCTACGCGATAGTCTTTGCAATAACCATAACCGCCGTGAAGCTGCACCGCATCGGTCGTGATGCGCATCGCGAGGTCCGACGCGCGCATTTTGAGCATCGACGCTTCGATGCTGATGTCATTGGCGCCCGCGTCGACGCGTCCCGCGACATGCCACATCCACGCCTCGCACATTGCGAGATCGGTGGCCATGTCGGCCAGCATGAACTGTATGCCCTGGAACTCGACGATCCGCTGACCCGATTGTTTACGCTCGTTGATGTAGGCAACCGCGTCTTCGAACGCCGCACGCGCAATCCCGAGGGCGTGCGCCGCGACACTGGGGCGCGACTTGTTCAGTGAGGCGAGCAGAATCTTCAGCCCGTCTCCTGGATCGCCCAGCAGGTTTGACCGGGGCACGCGGCATCCATCGAAAGCGAGCGTGGCCGTGCTCGACGCACGAACCCCCATCTTGTCTTCTTCACGAACGACGCGGAGCCCCGGTGATCCCTTCTCAACGAGCAGCGCAGAGATTGCCTTTCGTCCGTCGGAGATTCCGTTCCATTTGCCGAAAAGCATGTAGATGTCAGCGTGAGCGCCATTCGTGATGAAGGTCTTGGTCCCGTTCACGACGATAGCGTCGCCCTCGGCTCTGAAATCGGTCTTCATGCCCATCGCGTCTGAGCCCGCGCCGGGTTCCGTGATCGCGAGGGCGGCGAGTCCACCCCCGGCGATAACCGGCAGAAGCCGCCGCTTCTGTTCCACGGTACCGAAGTCGACCAGCGGCTTCATTGCGTGAAAGTTCGTCGCCCAGATAACCCCCGTCGAGGCGCAGGCCCTGGAAATCTCTCTGACGCACTCGAGGTAAGCCGCATACGACAGCGGCGAGCCGCCGTATTCCTCCGGCACGAACATGGCGTTGAGGCCCAGGGCATTGATCGCCTCGATGTTCTCGTGTGGAAACTCTCCGGTGCGGTCGTAATCGGCTGCACGCGGGGCGATGCGCTCGCGCGAAAGCATCCGCACGCTGTCGAGCAGCATGCGCTCTTCATCCGAAAAATCGACCGTGGCGTCGAGGCGATCGAAGACATTCGACGCGGTCAATGCGCAATCCCCTGACCGCCGTCGATGTAAATGGTTTCCCCGGTCAGAAAAGGAATGTCTTCCGAAAAGATCGACGCGACGAGCCTCGCGATTTCATCGACCGTGCCGGGACGCCTTCCGGGGATGCGCTTGTCGATGTAGTCACGTACCGGGCCGCTC
>JBKJPI010000628.1:0-5844 GCA_046595235.1 Burkholderiales bacterium
GTGCCATTGACGGCCGCGGTTCCGGTGAGCACGAGGTTCTCGAGGTGTGTCCCCAGCGCCAGTGTGATCGCGCTCATCACGGTGTCGACGCCCTCGTTCGCATTTTCAATCGTGACGTCGGCCGCGCTATCGACCACGTAGGTATCGTTGCCTGCACCGCCGAGCATGGTGTCGTCACCCGCCATGCCGTTCAGCGTATCGTTCCCGGAAAGCGCGGTGAGCGTGTTGCTGGCGCTGTTGCCGGTAAGCGTATTGTCCAGAGCGTTACCCGTGCCGCTGACGGCCGCTGTACCCGTCAGCGACAGGTGCTCGACGTTCGATCCCAGGGTATAGCTAATAGCAATCTGAACGGTGTCGATGCCTTCGTTCGCATTTTCGATCACTGTGTCACTTGCCGTGTCGAGCGTATATATATCGTTTCCGGCGCCGCCGATCAGGGTGTCGATACCGCTTTGCCCATCGAGCGTGTCGTTTCCCGCGAGACCCGCGAGAACATTATTCGCACCGTTGCCGGTAAGCACATTGTCGAGCGCGTTACCCGTGCCATTGATAGCGAGCGCACCGGTGAGGGTCAGGCTCTCGACATTGACGCCGAGGATGTACGTAACGCTGCTCTGGACGAGATCGGCGCCGTCGTTCGCGATCTCGGTGACAAGGTCACCCGCCTCGTCCACCACGTAAACATCGTTGCCGGCGCCGCCGAGCATCTGATCGACCCCCCCAAGCCCGTTCAGCACATTGGCGGCGCTGTTGCCGCGGAGCACGTTGGCCAGGGGGTTGCCGGTCGCGCTCACCGCCGAAGTGCCGGTGAGTGTGAGGATTTCTATATTGGCACCCAGGGTGTAACTGAACGCAGCCTGGATGCTGTCGCTCCCCTCGTTCGCGTTCTCCGTCACGATATCGAAGGCGGTATCGATGATGTAGGTATCGTTTCCTGCACCGCCCGCCATGGTGTCGATACCGCCGAGGCCGTCGAGGGTGTCGTTGCCGGCGAGTCCGGCGAGACTGTTAGCAGCCGCGTTACCTGTGAGTACGTTATCGAGCACGTTGCCGGTCGCGTTGATCGCCGCGGTGCCGGTCAGCACAAGGTGCTCGACGTTCGCCGCCAGCGCATGGGTGACGCTCGCCTGAACCGTGTCGGTGCCTTCGTTCAGGTTCTCCGTGACCGCCGCGGCCGAGTCCTGAATCACGTAAATGTCGTTGCCCAGCCCGCCCACGAGACTGTCCGCACCACCCATGCCGCGCAGCGTGTCATTACCCGCCAACCCCGACAGGATGTTTGCACCCAGGTTGCCGGTGAGCGTGTTATCGATCGTGTTGCCGGTGCCGTTGAGCGAGGCCGCGCCGAGAAGCGTCAGGTGCTCGACATTCGCGCTCAGCGCATACGTGACACTCGCCTGAACCGTGTCGGCGCCTTCGTTCGCATTTTCGGTGATTACATCGAGCGCGTCGTCGACTGAATAGCTGTCGTTGCCGGCGCCGCCGATCAAGACGTCGGCGCCTGCCTGCCCGTCCAGCGTGTCGTTGCCGCCGAGTCCAGTCAGCGTGTTCGCCGCCGCATTTCCGACCAGCACGTTATCGAACGTATTGCCGACGCCGTTGATAACGCCAATGCCCGTAAGCGTAAGGTTCTCGACGTTTACGGCCAGCACGTAGGTCACCGCGGCCTGCACGGTGTCCGTCCCCGCATTAGCATTCTCGACGACAAGATCACCTGCGGCGTTGACCATATACATATCGTTGCCGAGGCCGCCTGACATCACATCCGCCCCGGCCTTGCCGTCGAGCACGTTGCCGATGCTGTTGCCCGTGAGCGTGTTGTTGAGCTCGTTGCCGGTGCCGGTGGTGGCCGCGGTGCCGGTCAGCGTCAGGCTTTCGACATGTGCACCGAGCGTATAACTGATGCTGCTTAAAACCCCGTCGCTTCCGGCATTCAGATTTTCGATGACGACATCACCGGCCTGGTCGACGTGGTAGAGGTCGTTGCCGAGCCCACCCGCCATCGTGTCCGCACCGGAAAGGCCGTTGAGCACATTGTTGGCGCTATTACCCGTGAGCACGTTATTCAGCGCGTTTCCGCTGCCGTCGATCACTGCGGCGCCCGTCAGCGTGAGATTCTCGACATTGACTGCGAGCGTGTACGCGGCGCTGCTGAAGACGATATCGATGCCTTCGCTCAGGTTCTCGACAACGGTGTCGGTCGTTCTATCTACAACGTAGGTGTCGTTCCCCACGCCGCCTGCGAGCATGTCCGCGCCCGCACCGCCGTCCAGCGTGTCATTGCCGGCGGCGCCGCTGAGTATGTTGTATGCGCTGTTGCCGAGAAGAACGTTGTCGAGACTGTTGCCCGTGCCGTTGATCGTCGCGGTGCCGGTCAATGTGAGGTTCTCAACATTAGGCCCCAGCGCGTAGGAGATGCCCGTCCAAACGACATCGATACCTTCGTCCACGTTCTCGGTCACTACGTCGGCGGCAGAATCGACGAGATAGGTGTCGTGACCTGTGCCGCCCGCCATGACATCAGCGCCCGCGAGTCCGTTGAGCGTGTCGTTCCCGGCACCGCCCGTAAGACTGTTGCCGGCGGCGTTTCCGGTCAGGATGTTGTCGAGCGCGTTACCCATACCGTTCACGGCGACAGTACCGGTGAGGGCCAGATTCTCGACGTTGGCGCCAAGCATATACGTGGCGCTGCTTTGCACGGTGTCGATGCCCTCGCCCAAGTTCTCGCCGATGACATCGGCAGTGCTGTCGACCACGTAAGTGTCGTTACCGGTCCCTCCCGAGAGTGTGTCCGTTCCGGCCAGACCGTTCAGCGTATCGTTGCCTGCGGCGCCCGTGAGAATGTTGCTCGCGCTGTTGCCGAGCAAAACGTTGTCGGCGCCGTTGCCTGTGCCGTTCACCGCGGCCGCGCCGGTGAGCGTAAGGTTCTCGAGGTTGACGCCGAGCGCGTAGGTGCCCGCACTCTGCACCGTATCGGTCCCTTCGTTCAGGCCCTCCGTCACCGTGTCGCTGCTATCGACCACATACACGTCGTTGCCCAACCCTCCGGCCAGGATGTCGGCGCCTTCGCGGCCGTCGAGCGTGTCGTTGCCGGCAAGCCCGGTCAGGATGTTATTCGTGCCGTTGCCGGTGAGGCGGTTATCGAGGTTGTTACCCGCCCCGTTGATCGCCCCGGCGCCGGTAAGAACCAGGTGCTCAACGTTGGCGCCCAACGCATAGGTGACACTGCTCTGTACTGTATCGCTGCCATCGTTAACGTTTTCGGTGACGAGATCCCCCGCGACGTCGATGACATAGGTGTCATTGCCCGCACCGCCCGCCATCTGGTCAATTCCGGCACCACCGTCCAGCACGTTATTCGCGGCGTTGCCAGCGATCGCATTCGCCAGCGCGTTTCCCCGTCCATCGATTGCAGCGCTTCCCGAAAGCGTCAGGTTCTCGACGTTCGCATTCAGCGTGTGCGTCAAGCTCGACCAGACCGAGTCGATACCCTCGTTCGGGCTCTCGATGACGACGTCTGTAGCCTCAGTTACCGAATAAACGTCGTTACCAGGCCCGCCCATCATCGTGTCGGCGCCGCCATTACCGCGCAAGGTGTCGTTGCCTGCTGCGCCCGTGAGCCGGTTATTGCCGCTATTCCCTTCCAGCAGGTTGTCGAGCTCGTTCCCGGTGCCGTCGAGCGCGGCGGCGCCCGTGAGCACGAGGCTCTCAACATTTGCGCCCAGGGTATAACTGACTGCGGCGCGCACCGTGTCCGCGCCTTCGTTCGGGTTCTCGGTTACCACGTCGGTGACGGTATCCACGATGTAGACATCGTTACCGACGCCGCCGCGCATCGAGTCTGCCCCTGCCGCCCCGTCCAGCGTGTCATTGCCGGCCGAGCCCGCCAGACTGTTGTTTGCGGCGTTACCGGTAATGACGTTATCGAGCGCATTACCGCTGCCGTCGATCGCCGCTGAACCGGTGAGAATGAGGTTCTCGACATTCGCGCCGAGCGTGAACGTGATCGCGCTCCGCACGAGGTCGGTGCCTTCATTTGCATTCTCGGTCACGACATCGCCCGCGCTATCTATCACGTAGGCATCATTGCCGACGCCGCCCCCCATCGCGTCGGCGCCGCCCTGACCATCCAGCGTGTCGTTCCCCGCGAGCCCTGTGAGGGTGTTGTTTCCGCTGTTGCCGGTGATCACATTGTCGAGCGCGTTGCCCGTGCCGCTGAGCGCACTCGTTCCAAGCAGCGTAAGGTGCTCGACGTTCGCACTCAGCGTGTGGGTAACACTCGCACGCACGGTGTCCGTCCCCGCAGCGGCGTTCTCGGTGATGCTGTCGCCCGCGCTATCGACGACGTACGTGTCATCGCCTGCGCCGCCCACCAGAATGTCGGAGCCACTGAGGCCGTCGAGCACGTTGTTGGCGACGTTGCCATAAAGCGTGTTGTTCAGCGTGTTTCCGGTCGCGTTGACCGCGGCCGCGCCGGTCAGGATCAGGTGTTCCACGTTCGCACCGAGGGTGTAGGTGCCTGCGCTCTGGACCGTGTCGATCCCTTCATTCGCGATCTCTGTAACGATGTCGCCCGCGCTGTCCACAACGTAGGTGTCGTTACCGAGCCCTCCGGCCATCGTGTCGGCGCCGGCCAGTCCGTTCAACGTGTCGTTGCCGGCGAGGCCGGAGAGCGCGTTGTTCGCGCCATTGCCGGTCAACACGTTGTCGGCCGTATTGCCCGTTCCGCTGATTGCGGCGGCGCCGATCAGCGTCAGGTTCTCGAAATCGGCGGCGAGCTCGAAAGGGATCGACGACTCCACGCTGTCGAGACCGCCGCCATTCGCCTCCGTCACCACATCCCCGAAATCGTCGACGACGTAGACGTCATTGCCCGGGCCGCCCCGCATGCGATCGGCCCCCACGCCCCCATCGAGCCTGTCGTGGCCAAATCCACCGTCGAGGACGTCATCATCCGCGCCGCCGGAAAGCCTGTCGTTACCGGTCACGCCGTAAAGTCGGTCACGCCCGACGCCGCCGTCGAGTACGTCATCGCCCGCATCGCCGGTCAGATTGTCGTCGCCCAGGCCTCCCGTGAGCCTGTCGTTACCCGCGTATCCGCTCAGTACATCGTTTCCACCCAGACCGTCGAAGACGTCGGCGAGGGCGGTGCCATCGATCGTATCGGCGTTCACCGTCGCGGCCGTAGTACGCGCAACGAGGGTGGCAAGGTCCCACGACCCGCTGGAGAACTTTACTTCCTCGATGTAGCGTGTCCGCGGATTCGCCCAACCCGTCAACGTGATCACATCCTGCGTATTGGTGATCGCAAGCCTGAGATCGCTGCCTGCGACGCTCAGCGAGACCTCCTGCGGCGATACGGTCGCGTCGAATTCGATGCGGTCGAAACCCGACTGGTTGTAGACGTTCGTGATCGTGTCGCTGCCAAAACCGCGGGAGAAGAGGTATCTGTCGTCCCCCTCGCTCTCGATGAGCTTGTCGTCGCCGGCACCGCCCGTAATCACATCCGCGCCTGCACCGCCGTCGAGCTCATCGCTGCCGCCATCGCCCTGAAGCGTGTCGTTCCCTTCGCGACCATGAATGAAGTCGTTTCCTGCGAGCCCCGACAGCGCCTCACCCGCCGAAGTGCCAGGCAAATAGTCGTCGCCTACCGTTCCCGTCTTCGGAATATTTGCGCGGATCTGCGCAAGGTTCCACGTCACACCGTTGGCAAACTGGAAGGTGTGCAACGTCTCATCGGGTTTCGTCGGATTGAACCAGTCACTGAGCAAGAGCGTATCGCTCGAGTCGGTGAACGAGACCCTGAGCGACGCCCAGCTGTAAGGACCGGCGGGCGCCACGCCG
>JBKJPI010000127.1:0-4963 GCA_046595235.1 Burkholderiales bacterium
CTGAATACAGAGACACGCGAGAATACGCGGGTCTCTCGACCGAACTGCACGCTACCAAATTTGCGGTCACCACTGTCAATGCAACTGAAGCCCAGTGACTGATTGAGTCTTCGCGCAAAAACTGCGCAAAGAAGACTGAACGTGCAGGTCATCCCGTGTCATGCCGGAGCGCGGGAGAAGAAGAATGAAACGCATGTTGTTCAATGCGACGCAAGCCGAAGAGCTGCGCGTCGCCATCGTCGACGGTCAGAAGCTGATCGATCTCGACATCGAATCGTCCGCGAAAGAGCAGCGCAAGAGCAACATATACAAGGGTGTCATCACCCGCGTCGAGCCCAGTCTCGAAGCTGCCTTCATCGACTACGGCAGCGAACGCCATGGCTTCCTGCCTTTCAAGGAAGTGGCCCGGGCCTATTTCAAGGCTGGCGCCGACGTCGGTCGTGCGCGCATCCAGGATGCTATTTCCGAAGGTCAGGAAGTCATTGTCCAGGTGGACAAGGATGAGCGCGGCAACAAGGGCGCTGCGCTAACCACCTTCATAAGTCTTGCGGGCCGTTACCTCGTCCTCATGCCAAACAACCCGCGCGGCGGCGGCGTTTCGCGCCGGGTGGAAGGCGAAGATCGCAACGAGCTTCGCGAAGTTATCGACCAGCTCGAAATCCCGCAGGGCATGAGCGTTATCGCCCGCACAGCCGCGATTGGCCGCAACAAGGAAGAGCTCGACTGGGATCTGAGCTATCTCATGCAGCTGTGGCACGCGATCGAGGGGGCCTCCAATCAGCAAAGCGGTGCGTTTCTGATCTATCAGGAGTCGAGCCTCGTTATTCGCGCAATTCGCGATTATTTCCATCAGGAGATCGGCGAGATCCTGATCGATACCGAAAGCATCTACGAGCAGGCCCAGCAGTTCATGGGGCACGTGATGCCGGGAACGGTCAATCGCGTCAAACTGTACAAGGACGACGTCCCCCTCTTCTCGCGCTTCCAGATCGAGCATCAGATCGAATCCGCGTATTCGCGATCGGTGTCGCTGCCTTCCGGCGGCGGCATTGTGATCGATCACACCGAGGCGCTCGTCTCGATAGACGTGAACTCAGCCCGCTCCACTAAAGGCGCCGATATCGAAGAGACGGCTTTTCGCACCAACCTCGAAGCCGCCGATGAAATCGCTCGTCAGCTTCGGCTGCGGGACCTGGGCGGTCTCATAGTCATCGACTTCATCGACATGGAAGCGGCTCGCAATCAGCGCGAGGTGGAGAACCGCTTCCGCGACGCGTTGCGCTATGACCGCGCGCGCGTCCAGACGGGAAAGATTTCGCGCTTCGGCCTGCTCGAGCTCTCACGCCAGCGCCTGCGCCCTTCACTGGGCGAGACGAGCCACAGCGCCTGCCCGCGTTGCCATGGCACCGGGCACATCCGCGGTACTGAATCGACCGCCCTCCACATCCTGCGCATCATTCAGGAAGAGGGAATGAAGGACAACACGGCGGCAGTCAATGCCCAGGTGCCTGTCGACGTGGCGACGTTTCTTCTCAATGAGAAACGCGTCGATCTGCAGCTGATCGAAGCGCGGCATCGGGTGAGTGTCACCCTGATCCCCAACATTCATTTGGAGACGCCGAATTACACAATCACTCGCCTTCGCCATGATGATCTGAACAACGCCGAGCCCTTGCCCGCCAGCTATAACATGGTGGATGTGCCGACTGACGACAAGGCGCAGGCTGACGGAATGCAGGAGCCATCGATCGCGCGGCCCGAGGCAGCGGTCAAAGGAATTACAGCAGGTATCCCCGCGCCGCTCGCCCGCGAGGACGTGCCGACCTCACTACCGGTCGCACCCATCACCGTGGCGCCCGCCACGTCGGAGGATGGGTCGATCATCGGCAAAATTTTTGGTTGGTTCAAGCGAAAGCCGGGGGAAGAATCGACCGCGCCGTCGGCGCAACGAACTGAAACGGCGCCGCGTTCGACCGCTCGAGCCGGTCGCGATATGGGCCGGTTTCGCCCCGAAGCGCGTGAAGGTGGCGGCGGCGCTCCGCGTGATGGGGGCCGCGATCGCTCGAGCGGCAACTCGAGGCCGAGGCCTGAAGGTGCCCAGTCAGGCGAGCCGCGGCGCGGGCGCCCCCCACGTGGCGGCGCAGACGGCGAGCGCGGCGGGAGCGAACGCAGGCCTGACGGCCGTCGTCCGCACGGCGATGCGCAGCGGCAAAATCGACCGGATCGCGGTGAACGGCCAGACCGTGCGGAACGTCCTGATCGTGGTGAGCGTCCCGAGCGCGCTGAAAGGCCCGATCGTGGCGAGCGACCGGAAAGACCGCCGCGTCAGGAGCGTCCGCCGCGCCGCGAGCAGGAGGCCCCGGCGGAGGGCCAGTTGCCCCAAACCCTTGCGGGCGACGTCGCACAGAGCGATACACAAGAGCCACAGGCTGCGTTGACCGGGCAACAGGCGCCGCGTCGCGAGCCGGGCGAAGGCCGTGGCCGGAGACGCCGCGGCCGGGGTGGACGCGACCGCGGTGAGAATCGTCCGGACCGCGTCGCCGCTCAGACCGATGGCGTGGTCTCGGCCGATGCACCTTCGGCCGATGGGTCGCATTCAACCGAACCTCCCATTGAAGCAGGCGCCGGAACGTATGCCGCTCCGACCCCGGTTCTTGCAGATTCAGCGGAATACTTCGCTCCGCAGCCGGCGCGGGAGACCCATGCCGCAACCTTCCCCACCGCGTCTGTCCAGCCGGAGACTCCGCCGCTCGCAGTGGTCCGTGAAGAGCCGGTTACCTTCGAGCCCGAGACGCGCGCGCCGCAGCCTGTTCCTGAACCCAGACCGGAAGCGCGCGAACCAGAGACAGCGCGGGCACCTGAGCCTGCCGTCGTGCAGACCGAGCCGCCGCGGCCGTCGCTCAAGCTGGATTGGCCAAGCGATCTCGTCCAGATCGAGACCGATCCGCACAAGGTAGCGGCCAGTCCAGTGAACGAGCAACCGCCGCTTTCGCGCGCGCCGCGCGTGCGTCCCGCGCCCACAGCTGTTTTGAACGAACCGCTCGTTCAGGTGGAAACACGCACGCACGAATCCGCTCGAAACTAACAAGCAGAAGATTTGGGATCTCACGGCACGCTGCCTTGGAGATCACACGTCAAGCGTTAAGCTGTCTCTTGACGTGCATGAGGAGGCCCCGGGCTGAATCCTCGATAAGGTCGAGGACCAGCTCGAATCCCTCGGGGCCGCCAATGTATGGGTCCGGAATTGAGGATGGGCCCTGGCTGGAGTACTCCGTGAGGAGTCTCGGCTTGTGCGCGTATTCGACCGGACACACGCGCCGCAACGCACGCAGGTTCTCGTCATCCATCGCGAGAACGTAATCGAAATCCGCGAAGTCATTGCGAGTCACCTGGCGGGCGCAGTGCCCTGACAAGTCATAACCGCGCGTGCTCGCTGCTGAGCATGCACGCGCGTCCGCAGGCGCGCCGATCTGGTAATCGCCCGTGCCCGCTGAGGCCACAACGATGCGCTCAGCAAGGCCGGCTTCACGCGCGTAGTGCCGGAATACACCCATGGCAGTCGGCGATCGACAGATATTGCCAAGGCAGACAAAGAGGATCTTCAACGGGCGCGAGGGCTGCCGCGCCTTCATCGTCTCGCCCCGATCACGCTGCATTTATGAATAACCGTTCCTTGAGCGCCTTCAGCTCGTCGCGCAGTTGCGCGGCGCGTTCGAACTCGAGGTTCTTTGCCGCGTCGAGCATCTCCTTCTCCAGCCGCTTTACTTCACGCGTGAGATCTTTCGGGCCCATATCGGCATATCGCGCCTTGTTCTTCGCGGCCTTCAAGTCAGTGCGCGCACCCTCGGCGTCGTAAACGCCGTCGATGATGTCCTTGATGCGCTTGTGCACGCTCTTCGGCGTAATGCCCTGCAGCTCGTTGTGCGCAACCTGCCTCGCGCGGCGGCGGTCGGTTTCATCGATCGCTTTACGCATCGACTCCGTCACGACGTCCGCATACAGGATGGCCGTACCGTTGAGGTGACGCGCGGCGCGTCCTATCGTCTGGATCAACGATCGCTCGGACCGCAGAAAACCTTCCTTGTCCGCATCGAGTATTGCGACGAGTGAAACCTCCGGAATATCCAGTCCCTCGCGCAGGAGGTTGATTCCGACGACGACGTCGAACTCTCCCAGGCGAAGGTCACGAATGATTTCGACACGCTCGACCGTGTCGATATCCGAGTGGAGATAACGCACCTTGATGCCGTGTTCCGCCAGATAATCCGTGAGGTCTTCCGCCATCCGCTTCGTGAGTGTCGTCACCAGGACGCGCTCGCCCAGCGCGATGCGCTCGTTAATCTCGGAGAGCAGATCGTCCACCTGCGTGGAGGCAGGACGCACCTCCAGCCGCGGATCGACAAGTCCCGTCGGACGTACCACCTGCTCAACGAGCTGCCCTTCATGCGCACGCTCATACGGCGACGGCGTCGCCGATACGAACACCGTCCGGCGCATCACGCGCTCGAATTCGTCGAAGCGCAGCGGCCGATTGTCGAGGGCGGACGGCAGACGAAAGCCGTAGTCGACGAGGTTCTCCTTCCGCGCCCGATCGCCTTTGTACATTCCGCCGACTTGCGGAATAGTGACGTGGCTTTCGTCGATGATCATCAGCGCGTCGGCTGGCAGATAATCCAGGAGCGTCGGCGGCGGGTCTCCGGGTGCCCGACCCGAGAGGTGTCGTGAGTAATTTTCGATGCCTTTGCAGAAACCCATTTCGTTCAGCATCTCGAGATCGAAACGCGTGCGCTGCTCGATGCGCTGACACTCGACAAGCTTTCCGTGCTTCTGAAACCACTCGATGCGTTCCACGAGCTCGGCCTTGATGGCTTCGATGGCGCGGACCGTCGTCGAGCGTGGTGTAACGTAATGGCTCGACGGGTAAACGGTGTAGCGTCCGACTCGCTGCAACACCTGGCCCGTC